>DATMZQ010000351.1:0-20534 GCA_035573615.1 Burkholderiales bacterium
CTTGCGCGCTTTGAAGTTCCCGAGGAGTTCAAGCCGTTGCTGCCGCACCTCCTTTACCAGCCTGATAAAGGATGCATTGAATACAAGGCGCTCGAACAAGCCGCTGCGCTGGCGCACCTGACCATTCCGAGGCTGCTGGAAAGAAGCGGTGCGTTTGCTTCCCCTCGCGACTACCACTTCGGACGTTTTCTGTTCGAGTATTTTCCGGGTGGCACGTCATTCGATCCAGGTCTGGTCGCGATGCCGCCCGGCGCGCTACCGCTATCGCCGGCTGAGTGTTTCAGCATCGATGATGCCACCACGACGGAAATCGACGACGCTTTTTCGGTCACGAAGCTCGCGAACGGCAACTGGCTGGTGGGCGTGCATATTGCGGCGCCTGCGTTGGGCATTGCGCCCGGATCGCCGCTCGACCGCGAAGCCGCCAAACGGCTGTCCACCGTATATTTTCCCGGCGACAAGATCACCATGCTGCCAGAGAACGCCATCGCGCAATACACGCTGTCGGAAGGTGGCGATTGTCCGGCCCTGTCCATGTACATCGAAGTGACGCCGCAGTTCGAGGTTGTCGCACACCGCAGCGTTGTAGAACGCGTGCATATTGCGGCGAACTTGCGTTTCGACGAACTCGAGACTGAATTCAACGAGCAGCAAATCGCGAGCGGGCAGATATCCCATCGTTTTGGCGAGCAGCTGATGGTGCTGTGGCATCTGGCCGCCAGGCTGGAGCGCCAGCGCGGCAAAGATGAAGTGGCCAATGCCCGATCCGATTACAACTTTCACGTGGAAAACGATCGCATCAGCATCGTGGCTCGCCGGCGAGGCTCTCCGGTCGATAAAGTGGTTTCGGAATTGATGATCCTGGTCAACACGCAATGGGGCGGCGAGCTGGCACAGAACGGGATTCCGGCGCTGTATCGTGCGCAATCCGGCGGCAAGGTCAAGATGTCGAGCGTGCCTGCACCGCACCAGGGCCTTGGTGTACCTCAATACATCTGGGCCAGCTCGCCTCTGCGTCGTTATGCGGATCTGGTCAACCAGCGCCAGTTGTTGTCGCTGATCAGCAACGAAGCTGTGCCCTATCCTGCCGGGGATGAGCGCTTGCTCGTCATCCTGCGCGATTTCGAACTGGCCTATGACGCCTACGCGGAATTCCAGCGCGGCATGGAACGCTACTGGTGCCTGCGCTGGCTGATTCAGGAAGATATCAGCTTGACTGCGGCGGAGGTGTTGCGTGAGGAATTGGTGCGAATCGAGCGTATTCCGCTAGTGGTGCGTGTTCCATCAATGCCGGCCACATCGCCAGGCACCCGCGTGGAGCTCGTGCTTTCCAACATCGACCTGCTCGATTTGACAGTGCATTGCGAGTTCAAGCAGACCCTCGAAGCGCTATCGCGCTGACAGTTGCGGCTTAGTTATTTAGAATTGACGCTGGCTCAATCATCCAAGGCTCAATTGCCGGATACGTCGATCAGCGCACTTCCCGCACCGGGCAGCCTAGCCGCTGGCCTTGCCATTTCTCCGCCACCCGCTTCGGGTGACATGCTGCCGATAACTCTGGCGATCTCGGTCGTCCTGCACGCAGTCGTTTTGCTGATCACGTTTGCACCGCCCGATTTCGACAGCTCTAAATTTGCGCCGCATCTTGATGTTGTGCTGGTCAATTCAAAATCAGTTTCCAGGCCGTTGAAGGCGGACGCGCTGGCGCAAGCCAATCTGGATGGAGGCGGAAATACCGATGAAGATCGGCGCGCCAAGACGCATTTGCCAAAGCTGAATGATGTCGAACCGGCACGCGACGTCCAGCTCAGTTCAAGGCAGGTACGCCGCCTGGAACAAGAGGCGCAACGCCTGCTGCTGCTGTCGAAAGGCACGCATGCAACTTCTGATTCCACCCAGCCAGCGCCAGAGTTGCCGCGTGAGGCACTTCTGGAAGACCCGGCAGCCGAGCAACAGCGGCTGCGCATCGCACAATTGGAAGCACAGATCGCCAAGGACTGGGACGAATACCAGAAAATGCCCCGGCGCAAGTTCATCGGCGCGCGCACAGAAGGCGTGGTCTACGCGGAATACGTCGACCGGTGGCGCCAGCGCGTGGAGCAGGTCGGCACGCAACATTTCCCGGATGAAGCCAGACAGCGCAAACTGTACGGCTCGCTGGTCATGACGGTTCACATACGGGCCGATGGCAGCGTGGAAAAGGTAGAAATCGATCGCTCGTCTGGCTACCGCCTGCTCGATTCGGCTGCGCTGCAAGCCGTGGATCTTGCCGGGCCCTTTCCGCCCTTTCCCGCCGCGGTGCGCAAGGAATGGGACATCCTCAGCATATCGCGCACTTTTAGCTATACACGCAGCGACCTTGAAGTGCTTGTGAATCCATGACGGATCGTTATGCCGTCGTAGGCAATCCGGTGGCGCATAGTAAATCGCCTGAAATCCACGCGGCATTTGCGCGCCAGACCGGGCAGGACATCGAGTACTCGAAGTTGCTTGCTCCACCAGGCGGATTCCGCTCGACCATCGAAGCATTTCGTGCGGACGGAGGCCGAGGCGTCAATGTCACTGTCCCGTTCAAGCTGGAAGCATTCGCCCTGGCAGACGATCTATCGCAATTTGCAAGAAATGCACAGGCGGCCAACTTGCTTCAGTTCGACGGCGGACGAATTCGCGCGCACAACACCGATGGCATTGGCTTGCTGCGCGATATCGTACATAACCTCGGTTTTGGGATTGCGGACAAACGCGTGCTGCTGATGGGAGCGGGCGGCGCTGCGCGCGGCGTGCTTACGCCGTTGCTGGAGTACGGACCACGCATTCTTACGATCGCAAACCGGACGATAGACAAGGCGTTACGCCTTGCAGAGACATTCCGCCACCTTCCGGCCGCGTCATCCAGTGTGCTGAGCGGGATCGGCTATGGCGAACTGGTGGGTCATCATTTTGACCTGGTAATCAACGCCACTTCATCCAGTTTGAACGGCGAACTGCCGCCGCTGCCCGCCGACCTGTTTGCCCCGGACGCGCTCGCGTACGACATGATGTATGGCAAGACCCTGACGCCTTTTCTGGCGTTTTCCGCCGCACGCGGCGCAAAATATTCTGACGGACTCGGCATGCTCGTAGAGCAGGCCGCAGAATCTTTCCTGCACTGGCGCGGCGTGCGTCCCCAAACTGCGCCTGTCATCGAACTGTTGCGCAATTCATGAGCGCGATGAGACGCGCCTGGCGTTGGCCCGCACGGATTATGCTGGTGCTGATTGCTGCGGTCGTGGTCTATCAGTTCTGGATCATGGGCAGTGTCGTGTGGTGGGTCTGGTTCAATCCGTCCACCAGTGCGTTCATGGCAGATCGCCTTGAGGCTCTGCAGCTGCATGATCCGGATGCGGTATTGCATCATCAATGGGTACCCTATGAGCACATATCAATCAATCTGAAGCGCGCCCTGATTGCGGCGGAAGATGCCAAGTTCCTGGATCATGACGGCTTCGACTGGGAGGGAATCCAGAAAGCCTACGAAAAGAACCTGAAGAAAGGCCGTGTAGTCGCGGGCGGCTCGACCATCAGCCAGCAACTCGCCAAGAACCTCTTCCTCTCCGGCAGGCGGACGCCGTGGCGCAAGGCAGAGGAAGCGCTAATTACGATGATGCTGGAAAACATGATGTCAAAGCGCCGCATCTTCGAAATCTATTTGAATATCATCGAATGGGGCAATGGCGTGTTCGGTGCGCAGGCTGCAGCGCATTATTATTACGGCACCAGCGCGAGCAATCTGACGGCCGAACAAGCGGCACGGTTGGCGGCGATGGTGCCGAAACCACGTTACTACGACAAAGTGCGTGACACACCGCTGCTGGAACGGCAAACGGCTATCATCCTTGAGCGCATGTGGCAAGTCGCCGTCCCGTAGCCGGGCGCACTATAATTTCGCGCCATGCTGATCCATCCGCAGTTCGATCCCGTCCTTGTACACCTCGGTCCCCTTGCCATTCGCTGGTACGGGCTCATGTATTTGCTGGCATTCCTGCTGGTACTGGTCCTCGGACGCTATCGCATTCGTACGCAGCCCTGGCGCGACGTGAGCGTGCGCGATCTGGACGATATGTTGTTCATGGGCGTGGTGGGCGTCGTGGTTGGTGGACGGCTGGGATATATCCTGTTCTACAAGCTCGCGGACTACATGAAGGAGCCGTTGCATATTTTTTATGTCTGGGAAGGCGGCATGTCATTTCACGGCGGCTTTCTCGGTGTAATCCTTGCGATGCTTTGGTTTGCGCGTTCTCGCGGAAAACGCTGGCTTGCGCTGACGGACTTTATTGCGCCGCTGGTGCCGCTTGGGCTGGGTGCCGGGCGTCTGGGTAATTTCATCAATGCGGAATTGTGGGGACGCCCGACCGATGTGCCGTGGGCGATGATCTTTCCAAACATCGACAATGTGCCACGTCACCCTTCGCAGCTTTACGAGTTCGGCCTGGAGGGGCTGGTATTGTTCGGACTGCTCTGGTGGTTTTCGAGCAAACCGCGGCCCACAGGCGCGGCGTCGGGTCTGTTCTTGCTTGGTTACGGATTACTGCGCTTCGTGGTTGAGTACAGTCGCGAACCCGATGGTTTTCTCGGGCTGCTCGCGCTTGGATTTTCGATGGGACAGTGGCTTAGCCTCCCGATGGCAATAACGGGGATGGCGTTGTTGGCCTGGGCGTATCGCAAAAAAACTAGTTGAGCTCGCGTCGCTTCTCGGGCCGTTTGACTGCAAAAAAACTGCGCCGGTTTAGCAAGCGGCGGAAATTGTCCAGTGACAGCAGCTGTGAATAGATTTTTTCCATCGCGCCGGCGGACATCAGCCGCCGCAGCTGATCCCCAGGCAGCCCCTCCAGCGCAGCGCGAGCAATCCGGTGCATGCCCTCCAGTTGCATGGTGAAACCGTCCACCTCCGCCTTCATGGTGAAGGGTTCGAGCAGTTTCATTTCCACAAGCAGCTGGCAAAGCGACTCTGAACGCACGAGGTCCTGCTCAAAATCGAATATCAGCTTTTCCAGCAGGATCCACTGCGCCAGTGCTTCGCCCCTGGTGTCGTACAGCGGCTCGCCCGACTCCTGCAACGCGCTTTTCTCAATGCAGACGATGCGTTCCTTCTGCGGTTCTCCCGCGACGGAGACCCGGCTCATACAGAAAGGATAGCGCCGCACGTAGGCCGGCAGATATACGCGTCGGTCCCAGGTGCCGTCAGTGAGGATGAACAGATTCTGGTTGACTTGCATTCCCAGAACCAGCACGGCACTGAAGTTCTTGCCGCCGTCGTTGGTCAGAAACACAATTGGATAATCGCGGCAAGCCGGTTCAAATTCGGCGAGGCTCAAAGGCATGACGTGCAGGCGGTGAAACACCGCCGGCGTTTCCTCGGCGCGCGGTAGCAAAACCTTATGACTTTTAAGCAACGGCGTGATCTGCTCATAGCCCAGCGGGGGACTGATTTTCATTGGTGGTTGCGTCCGATTTCGTTGCTTCTGTTTTCAGTATAATAATGCCGCATTACCGTAACACGGATGCGCTTATTCGGGGACGTAGCTCAGCTGGGAGAGCGTCGCGTTCGCAATGCGAAGGTCGGGAGTTCGATCCTCCTCGTCTCCACCACCGAAGCATCAGACCAGTTCAACCGGCGGGTGGTCGCGGCACCATTGCAATCCATCCTTCAAGTACATCCACGTCAGCCGGCAGCCCGTAATTTTTTTCGCGACGTTCCCACGCCCACGCAGCCTGCATGGCACACAGCACCGCATCCAGCCGATCACCGGTCGGGTCGCTGACCAGTGAACTGAGAAGACTAGTGGGCGCGGTCAATACAAATTCAAACGGATTGCCCGATTCAGTAAGCAGGCGCACCAGGCGGGTTCGTCTTTGCCGGCGGGCTGGCGTCTGCTTGGCTAACGCATCGCTTTTGTATGATCCCCGGACCATTTCACGGGCCGAAAAACCGGGATAAGTTTCCAGTGCGACGCGTCGCGAATCCGCCTGATGCAAGCCCGGGAGTGTCAGGCCGGCATCCATCAGCCGCGGTACGCCTTCCAAAAACATCAAAGCGACCGGCGGATTCACCAGCTTGAGCGGACTGTGAGACCCCGCAGGATGATCTGCGGCGCGATGCGCATAACGTTTTCCGACCGGCCGGCTTTCTCGATATTTATCCAGCAAGGCACGGAATGCTTCGCGTCCCTGGGCACGGCAGTGGTCCACCAGTTGCGGATAGCTGTGCGGAAGACCAAGATCGTCGACTGCTTCGCGCGGTAAGCCAAACGGGAAATCGAAGCCAGCAATCCAGGGGCCTGGACGTCGCAGCCAGCATTCGAAACCGGGCCAGTCGATAATTTCGTTCACGGCGTCGAGCCGAAACGTGCGGCTTGTCCGGCTGCCGCTGGCAACAGTAATCGGCTTCTTCCGGCGTGGACGGCTGGTGAAGTCCACACCGTGGATTGGCCAGCGCGCCGGTTCACGCATAATGCGATTCAGGGCGAAAGTTTTTTTTCGAGTCGGCGGGCGAAGATCGTCATTTCTTTCGCCGCCTGCTGGTCTCCGCGCCGCTGAGCCACTTCGATGCCGCGTCGGTAGCTATCCAATGCCTCGTTCAGAATCCCCGCATCCACAAGCGCCGTGCCCAGCAGCCTCCATGCCGCGGAGTATTCTGGATCGAGCTGGAGTGCGCGCTTCAGATGCACGATGGCGACCAATTGTTCGCGCAGCTTTAGATACTCGTTGCCAAGGCTATATCTGAGCAATGCCGACTCCTTGCCTTTTGCAAGCAGCGCTTCCAGATTGGAAATCACTGAGCGCGGCTCGATCTTCTGTTGTGCCATGGCCTACAACTCGATTCGTGTGCCGAGTTCAACTACCCTATTGGCGGGGATCTTGAAGAACGTAGTCGCACTTGAAGCATTGCGTGACATGAGCGCAAAAAGTTTTTCCTGCCATAGCGCCATGCCGGGGCCAACTGTTGGTATCAGCGTCTGCCGGCTAACGAAAAACGACGTCTCCATCATGCGAAATTTCAATCCCTTCGCGGCAGCCAATTCGAGTGCGCGAGGGACATCGGGATCGTCCTTGAAACCGTAATGCACGATGACGCGGTAGAACTCTGTACCCAGTGGCACGACTTCTATGCGGTCTTCGTCCCCTATGTGCGGGATATCGCTGACAGTTACCGTGAGCAGCACGATGCGCTCGTGAAGCACTTTATTATGATTGAGATTGTGCAGTAGCGCGTGTGGCACGCCTTCCGCGGCTGCTGTAAGGAAGACGGCCGTGCCCGGTACCCGCGTCGGTGGATGCGCGGTGACGCTATGAATGAAGGGTTCGATTGGAATGGCGCCCGGAGAAAGCCGTTCCATGAGCAGTTTGCGACCGCGCTTCCAGGTAATCAAAAGTACGAATAAAGCGATGGCGACAAAAATCGGAAACCACCCGCCATGGAATAGCTTGATCGCGTTTGCGCTGAAGAATGACAAATCAATGGTCAGAAATGCCAGCAGTAACGGCACGGCGACCCACAAGGGCCAGCGCCAGAATTTACGCATCAGCACGAACGCGAGCACTGTGTCGATCGCCATGGTGCCCGTCACTGCGATCCCGTACGCGCCTGCGAGATTACTGGAAGATTCGAAACCCAGCACCAGGCCGATTACCGCTGCAAGCAGTACCCAGTTGATCCAGGGCATGTATATTTGCCCGATTTCGCTCTCGGAGGTATGCGTAACTTCCAGCCGCGGACAGTAGCCGAGCTGTATGGCCTGGCGGGTCAGCGAGTAAGTTCCGGAAATCACTGCTTGTGATGCGATTACAGTCGCCATGGTGGCGAGGATAACCAGGGGATACAGCGCCCAATCCGGAGCCATGTGGTAAAAGGGATGCTGCACCGCTGCCTGATCGTGGAGAATCAGCGCGCCTTGACCAAAGTAATTCAGAAGCAAGGCGGGCAACACGTAGAGTGACCACGCCAGCCTGATCGGCCTTTTACCGAAGTGTCCCATGTCGGCATACAAAGCTTCGGTGCCAGTGATTGCCAATACCACCGCGCCGAGCACAAGGAAGCCGCCGAATGAGTTGGCGACGAAGAAATGTACGGCGTACGACGGAAAAAAGGCGGTCAGCACATCCGGATATTTCACAATGTTTATGACGCCTAGCAGAGCGAGCACTGCGAACCAGACAATCGTAATGGGGCCAAACAACGCGCCAACCATTTCGGTGCCTTTCTGCTGGAACAGAAACAGGCCTATCAGTACCAAAATGGTGACCGGAATAACGAAAGGCGTGAGTGCAGGCGTAGCAACTTCCAAACCTTCAACGGCCGAAAGCACCGAGATCGCCGGCGTGATGACTCCGTCGCCGTAAAACAAAGCTGCGCCAAACAGCCCAAGCGCCATCAGGATCCAGCGTCCCCGCGCATCCTGGCTGGTGGAACGCAAGACCAGCGCAAGCAACGCCATGATGCCGCCCTCGCCGCGATTGTCTGCGCGCATCATGAATATCACGTACTTGAAAGTCACAACGATGATCAGCGACCATGTAATAAGGGACAAGACACCCATTACGTTGTCATGGTTTGCTGCAACCGGGTGGCTGCCGTTGAATGCTTCCCGCATGGCGTACAAGGGGCTGGTGCCGATATCGCCAAACACCACGCCAATGGCTGCGATCGCCAGCGGCCACACCCCGGCTTTTTCGATCTGGCCGCCATTGGTGCTCATTGTTATTCTTAATTCCTCATTGGCCACAGTTTGATCTCGCTTGGCGAAGGCATGGGATTGCCGGCGGTGCAGTCACTTAGCTGGTCGTTGTCGGGCAGGATAAAGGTGCAACGATTTCACGCCGTGACGGTGAAACCGCCGCTTGCTGTTCGGTTATCATTTAAGGACGCTACGCCAGCCCGATGGATGATTGGTCGGTGGCCGACCCTCTTATTGTGGCGCAACATTCTATACCTGGAGCAGGTTGTGACCAAACAGGCAATCCACACCCCGGATGCGCCGCTGGCGATCGGAACCTATTCCCAGGCGATACGCGTTGGCGCTGTTGTCTATCTTTCGGGGCAGATCGGCCTGGATCCTTCTACGATGCAACTGGTGGACGGCTTCGACGCGCAAGCGCATCGCATTTTCCTGAATCTGCGAGCCGTTGCGGCCGCTGCAGGCCTGAACCTGGATGATGCAGTAAAAATGACCGTGTTCATGACCGATCTTGCAAATTTTGGCCGTTTGAACGAAATCATGGCGCACTATTTGAAGCAGCCGTATCCATCGCGGTCGGCAGTCGGAGTCGCGCAATTGCCACGCGGAGCGCTGCTTGAAATAGAGGCCGTTCTGGTGCAATCGTGAGGCGCAAGCGGTGACGCATGTGCAGTGCCGTCGAGACCGTTTCACGCCTCTGTTACAAACAGCGATTGTTGCGTGAAACAGGCCGTCCTTCAGAAGGGCAAGCGACCCAATGGGCGCAACAGTAAACGACGCGCGAGCATCGCTTCCGCCAAAGCAGGCACTTCTCGCGCGGCAAGCGCTGCAGCACATCCGTCGCTGCAATTCGCCCCACCGGCGATCTGCGCAAAGCTGGCGAAGATCGGTATTTATCAGCTGTCTGATCTGGTCACGCATCTGCCATTGCGGTACGAGGACGAGACCCGCATCGTTCCCATCCACGACGCTGTTTCAGGGGAGTCCGTGCAAATTGAAGGTACGGTGGTTGATACCACCATCAAATTCCGACCAGGACGCCAACTGATTTCGGAGGTGGACGACGGCAGCGGCCGGCTGGTGATGCGGTTTTTCAATTTCTATCCAAGTCAGCGGAATGCGCTGGCGCCTGGAACCAAAGTGCGCGTCATGGGCGAAATCCGCCAGGGGTTCTTTGGCGCGGAAATGGTCCATCCGCGTTTTCGCGTCGTGCGCGGCGAAATGCCGCTGCCCAAATCGCTGACACCGGTCTATTCAACAACTGCCGGTCTCGGACAGGATGTTCTTCGCAAGCTCGCTGTACGCGCCCTGGAGCAATCCGATCTTGGAGACGCGCTGCCTGTGCCGGTGCGCAGGAAATTGCAGCTTCTTCCGCTCGATGAGGCCATCCGGCTGCTGCACAACCCTACGCCCGACGTTGATGCGGACACGCTCCTGGACGGTACCCATGCGGCTTGGCGGCGCGTGAAATTCGACGAGCTGTTGGCACAGCAACTATCGATGCGACTTCACCACGACCGCCGAAATCGCGCGCGCGCGCATCCCCTGCTGCAGCATTCCAAACTCTCCAGGATTCTGCTCGCCGGTCTGTCGTTCTCACTAACCAAAGCACAAGTGCGCGTGCTCACTGAAATCCGCACGGATCTGACCCGGCCCCACCCGATGCAGCGGCTGCTTCAGGGCGATGTCGGTAGCGGCAAAACAGTCGTCGCGGCACTGGCCTCGCTGCAGGCCATTGAATCCGGGTATCAGGCCGCGGTCATGGCGCCGACCGAAATACTTGCTGAACAGCACTACCGAAAGTTCACGGCCTGGCTTGCCCCGCTCGATATCGATGTGGTCTGGCTCGCCAGCAGCCTCAAAAAAAAAGAGCGGGAATCCGCGCTGTCGGCAATCGCCTCCGGCAAAGCCGCACTTGCAGTAGGCACGCACGCGCTGTTCCAGGATCAGGTCACATTCAATAAACTCGGACTTGCAATCGTGGACGAGCAGCACCGGTTCGGCGTGCATCAGCGATTGGCACTGCGCAATAAGGGCAGTCGCGCCGGTCAAGCACTTCAGCCGCACCAGCTAATGATGAGCGCCACTCCCATCCCGCGCACGCTGGCAATGAGCTATTACGCCGATCTCGATGTGTCGGTCATCGATGAACTGCCTCCCGGACGCACGCCGGTCATGACGCGCCTGTTGTCCGATACGCGCCGGGAGCAGGTGATCGAGCGGCTGCATGGTCATTTTGAACTTGGGAGGCAGGCTTACTGGGTTTGTCCCCTGGTTGAAGAATCGGAAGCGTTGCAGCTGCAAACCGCAATTAGTACCTATGAGGGGCTGGTGGGCAAATTTCCGGGGTTCAGAATAGGCTTGGTCCATGGACGTCTTACGCAGCAGCAGAAATCCGACGTCATGGAAGCTTTTCAGTCAGGCAAGATCAATCTGCTGGTGGCGACCACGGTCATCGAAGTGGGGGTTGACGTGCCTAACGCATCCCTGATGATCATCGAAAATGCCGAACGCATGGGCTTGTCTCAGCTACACCAACTGCGGGGTCGCGTGGGGCGGGGAGTCCTTGCGAGCGATTGCATTCTGCTCTACCAGAACCCGCTGTCGCAAAATGCGCGTGACCGACTGCGCATTATCTTTGAAAATACAGATGGCTTTGAGATTGCACGGCACGATCTCCGCCTGCGCGGCCCCGGCGAATTGCTGGGCGCGCGCCAAAGCGGCGTACCCATGTTGCGGTTCGCGGACTTGGACAAAGACATGGATCTGCTCGAGGTCGCACGCGAACTGGCGCCGCAGTTGCTGCGCGACTACCCGGCCAACGCCGAGCGGCATATGCGGCGCTGGCTCGGCGGGCGACAGGAACTGCTCAAGGTATAGGAAGAAGCTCGGTCTCTATGCGATCATGCAGTCGTTAATGACAAATGACAGTGACCACCGATTGCGATGACTTTAGCAGAGCGCCTGGATGCCTATGAGAAACTGATCCGTCTGGACAAGCCGGCTGGCACATTGCTCCTGCTCTGGCCTACGTTGTGGGCGTTGTGGCTGTCCTCGCGGGGACATCCTGACTGGAGCCTTGTGTTGATATTCGTCGTCGGTACCGTGCTGATGCGCTCGGCGGGCTGCGCCATCAATGATTACGCGGACCGCGATTTCGATGGCAAGGTCGCGAGAACCCGGGACCGTCCCTTGGCCACTGGTCAGATCATGCCAATCGAAGCATTGATGGTGGCGCTGGTACTGATTCTGGTTTCCTTCGCGCTGGTCGTGCAGCTGAATCAACTGACCATCAAATTGTCCGTCGTCGCCGTCATAATCGCAGCGATCTATCCGTTCACAAAACGGTTCTTTGCGGTGCCGCAAGCCGTGTTGGGACTCGCGTTCAGTTTTGGCATCCCGATGGCCTTTGCTGCACACACCAATCATGTCCCGTGGCAAGCTTGGGTGCTCTTGCTTGCCAACGTGTTCTGGACGCTTGCGTACGATACCGAATATGCCATGGTGGACCGGGAAGACGATCTGAAAGTCGGGATTCGCACTTCTGCGATTACCTTCGGCCGCTTTGATATCGCCTTCGTGATGGCGTGCCATGCGCTGTTTTTGCTGACCATGCTTTGGGTCGGCAAGCTGTTCCGGCCGGGCTGGCATTTTTACGTCGGTGTCGGTGTGGCAGCGGTGCTGGTCGCATTTCAGTACGGCATGATTCGGACTCGCAAGCCGAACGATTGCTTTCGCGCGTTCGGGCAGAATAATTGGGTGGGCGCCGTTATCTTTGCTGGCATAGTCGCCAGCTTCTATCTGCAAAAGCATATTTGAACCGCTCGGCTGGTGCCGCATCGCGGCTTGAGCAATGGCGTGAATAATCTAACGGCTGACCATGGATCTCGGATTAAATCGTCGTGCGGTGTTGATTACCGGAGGAAGCAAAGGAATAGGGCTGGCTTGCGCTCATGCATTCCTGCGGGAAGGCGCAACAATCGCAATCGCCTCGCGCGATGACGCAAATCTTAAAGCGGCCGGTGCACAACTCGGAAAAGTCGTCCTGATCAAGGCCGATCTAACGAAGAGCGAGGAAGCAGCGCATATGGTCCGGCAAGCGGAAGCAGCGCTCGGTCCGATTGATGTACTGATCAACAGTGCCGGAGCGGCGAAGCGCTATCCGCCCGAAGATCTCAATGCGCAAGCCTGGCATGCCGCAATGGACGCGAAGTACTTCACGTACGTCCATGCGATGGATGCCGTGCTGCCCTCGATGCGCGCGCGCAAGCGCGGCAACGTAGTCAACATCATTGGCACCGGGGGCAAAGTGGCGTCGTCAATACATCTGCCAGGCGGAGCGGCAAATTCAGCGTTGATGCTTGCATCGGTCGGTCTGGCGGCTGTGTACGGGAAATTTGGCGTGCGTATCAATGCGATCAACCCCGGTGCAACGCTCACCAACCGCATCCGCGAAGCGCTGGAACTGGAGGCAGCAACCAAAGGCACGACGGTACAACAGGCACTCGAGCAAGGCCAGGCGCGCGTGCCGTTGGGGCGCTACGCCGACCCCATGGAAATTGCCAGCGTTGCGCTGTTCCTGGCCTCAGACCAGGCTGCATACGTAACGGGCGCGGTCATTCCGATGGACGGTGGCGTTAATCCGATTATTTGAGCCATGCGTTACCGGGATCTCCGCGATTTCATCAGGCAACTCGAAAGCCACGGAGAACTCGCACGGATTACGGCACCGGTCTCGCCAAATCTCGAGATGACCGAAATTTGTGACAGGGTACTGAAAGCCCAGGGACCCGCTCTATTGTTCGAGCAACCCAAGGGGTATTCCATGCCCGTTTTGGCAAATTTGTTTGGCACGCCAAAGCGGGTGGCGATGGGCATGGGAGAGGATTCCGTCGGCGCATTGCGGGAGGTCGGCAAGCTGCTCGCTTATTTGAAGGAGCCAGAGCCGCCGTCCGGTTTGAAGGACGCCTGGAGCAAATTACCGGTGCTGCGGCAAGTGATGTCTATGGCGCCAAAGGTAGTTGACGATGCGCCGTGCCATCAGATCGTGCTGGAAGGCAAAGATGTGGATCTGGCCCGGCTGCCAGTGCAAACGTGTTGGCCGGGGGACGCTGGCCCGCTGATAACCTGGGGTCTGACGGTCACCCGTGGACCCCGGAAAGCGCGTCAAAATCTGGGCATTTATCGTCAGCAGGTAATCGGTCGCGACAAAGTGATCATGCGCTGGCTCGCACATCGCGGCGGCGCGCTCGATTTTCGGGATCATTGCGAATCCAATCCGGGCCAGGCGTTTCCGGTTGCAGTAGCGCTAGGCGCAGACCCGGCTACCATACTTGCGTCCGTTACGCCCGTGCCTGATGCTTTGTCGGAGTACCAGTTCGCCGGACTATTGCGCGGCTCGAAAACCGAACTGGTGAATTGCATTGGCTCCGATCTCCAGGTGCCGGCGACAAGCGAGATCGTGCTGGAAGGCGTTATTCGGCCAGGCGAAACCGCGCTCGAGGGGCCGTTTGGCGACCACACTGGTTACTACAACGAACAGGAGAATTTTCCGGTATTTACCATCGAACGCATTACCCAACGCCGCGAACCGATTTATCACAGCACTTACACCGGGAAACCGCCGGACGAGCCGTCTGTGCTCGGTGTCGCGCTGAACGAAGTATTCGTGCCGCTGCTGATCAAGCAATTTCCCGAGATAGTGGACTTCTATCTGCCGCCGGAAGGCTGCTCGTACCGCATTGCGGTGGTCAGCATGCGCAAGCAATATGCCGGACATGCCAAGCGCGTTATGTTTGGCATCTGGTCGTACCTGCGCC
The DNA here is from genome assembly GCA_035573615.1 of Burkholderiales bacterium. Taxonomy (GTDB): domain Bacteria; phylum Pseudomonadota; class Gammaproteobacteria; order Burkholderiales; family JACQAP01; genus JACQAP01. The sequence continues at coordinate 14,534 of DATMZQ010000351.1, forward strand.
AGTTCATGTATACCAAGTTCATCATCGTGGTGGACGATGACATTGACGTGCGCGACTGGAAAGAAGTGATCTGGGCTGTGACCACACGTGTGGACCCGGCGCGCGATCTGCTCATCGCGGAAAATACGCCGATCGACTATCTGGATTTTGCAAGCCCGGTCCCGGGGCTTGGCTCAAAAATGGGACTCGATGCGACCAACAAGTGGCCCGGCGAAACTGCCCGCAACTGGGGCGTACCCATTGAGATGAATGTGGCGGTTAAACGCCACATCGATGACATCTGGTTTAGCCTCGGTCTATGAGAGCGGCCGTTCACGCCCGGAAAAGCCGCCCCGCCAATGCGTACAGGATATTGTCAACGCTTATCCCAGCCGTAGCGTTATTTGCGCGTGGTCACTTGAGCGGTGCAACAGGCTGCGAACCTCGGACTTGGATCAATGTCTGAGTTCTCAAAGCAGCCCAAAGCCGATAGACTGTCTCGCGTTCTAAACCCACTTTGTAGAAAGGCGCTCGTAATGAATAAGGTCGTGATAATCGCAGCGGCAGTAGGTTTGGTGCTCTCCTCTGGCGCGCATGCGGTTGATGCGGAAAAAGCAAAGGCGCTGGCGCAGTCCAAGAACTGTCTGGCCTGTCATGCGATCGACAAGAAGCTTGTCGGTCCTGCATATACCGAGGTGTCAAAGAAGTACAAAGGCAACAAGGACGCCGAGGCCATGCTGATCAAGAAAGTGATCAACGGCGGCGGTGGCGTGTGGGGCACGATCCCGATGCCACCAAACCCGGTAAAGGAAGACGAGGCGAAGGTGCTCGTCGATTGGGTCTTGTCGTTGTAACAGCAACTGGATCATCACAAAAGGCCGGCGTCAGCCGGCCTTTTGCTTTCCGCTGCTCGCTAATACAAGATGATGAATTCACGGCTCAAATTGACAATGCTCAAAATGCTGGCGGATAATCCCGCGGGTCATCGGGATATCGGCCACAACAAACCAAGGGGACTTACATCAATGAATGCTACCGGCGTGAAGAAAATATGCAGATGGATGGGCGTAGTCATTATCGCCGCAGCAGCATTCGGTCTTACGGGTTGTGGGAAGAAGGAGGAACCTGCTGCGGGTACCAACAAGGCAGCGTCCGTGCAGCGAGTAGTCAAGATCGGACACGCCGCACCCTTGACTGGCGGCATTGCTCACTTGGGCAAGGATAACGAAAACGGCGTGCGCCTCGCGGTCGATGAGGCCAACGCCAAGGCGTTAACGATAGGCGGTGAAACGGTCTCTTTCGAGATGCTGAGTGAAGACGACGAAGGAAAGGAAAATAAGGGACCCATCATCGCGCAAAAGTTTGTGGACGCAAAAGTAGCCGGCGTAGTGGGCCACCTGAACTCTGGCGTCACCATTCCAGCGTCGGCGGTTTACAACCAGGCCGGCATTCCCATGATCAGCGGCTCGGCGACCAATCCTAAACTGACCGAGCAGGGATTCAAGGTTACGTTCCGTACCGTGGGCCGAGATGATCAGCAAGGGCCGGCGATTGCCAGCTATCTCGTCTCCCAACACAAACCGAAATCAGTCGCGGTCATCGACGATGCGACTGCTTATGGCGAGGGGCTTGCGAATGAGGTCGAGAAGACCTTGAAGGCAGCCGGTGTCAATGTTCTGCCGCGCGAAAAAGGCACCCAGGAAACGCGGGACTGGAAAGCTATTTTGACCAAGCTGAAAGGTAAAAGCCCGGATGCGGTTTTCTACGGCGGCATGGATTCGGGCGCTGGTCCGTTGCTGAAGCAAGGGCGTGAGCTCGGCGTCAAAGCCGTATTCGCTTTCGGCGATGGAGCATGTACGGACAAGATGAAGGAACTCGCCGGCCAGGCCTCTGAAGGTTTGGTCTGCTCGCAGGCGGGCATTCCGGTGCAGGCGGCCAGCAAGGCCTTTCTTGAAGCATTCAAGAAAAAATTTAATTCTGATCCGTTGATTTACGCGCCCTTCACTTACGATGCAGCCAACCTGCTCATTGCGGCCATGCAGGTGGCCAATTCAGTCGATCCCGCCAAATATCTTCCCTCGCTTGCCGCAATCAAGTATGACGGTGCAAGTGGCCATATCGAATTCGATGCAAAGGGCGACCGCAAGGATGCGGAAATGACTATTTTCACGATGAAGAACGGCACCATTACGCCAGTCGCAATTATCAAGGGTGGCCAGTCCGTCAAGTTCGAGGATTTCGTCAAGGGCGGAGCCACGAAGTAAACGGTGAACGAACGAATGGAGAAAACGGCACCTGCGGGTGCTGTTTTTATTCGTCGATCCACACTGCGCGCCGCTGTACCTCAAGAGTCAGTGCGGAACATTGCTCCGGACAACGTTCCCGCGTGAATCCCACGGGCTAAGATCGTGGACATCTTCCTGCAGCAATTGATCAATGGTCTTACTCTGGGCAGCGTGTACGCGATCGTTGCGCTGGGTTACACAATGGTCTACGGCATTGTGCAATTGATCAATTTTGCACATGGCGAAGTGGTGATGGTGGGCGCCATGGTTGCACTGTGGGTCATTTCCGCACTGGCTGGCACTGCATTGCCACCGCTGCTGATTGTCTCCATCGGCGTACTGTGCGCCGTACCGATTTGCATGGCGGTGGGTTTTACAATGGAGCGCATCGCTTATCGCCCTTTGCGAACTGCTCCGCGGCTGGCGCCGTTGATTACGGCGATTGGCATCTCGATTATTCTGCAGCAGGTTGCCATGATCGTCTTCAGCCGCAATCCGCTGGGATTTCCCCAAATCATGGATAACCCGATATTCGAACTAGCCGGCGCACATATCAGCACCGTGCAGATTGCCATTATCTTGGGTTCAGTACTCATGATGGCTGGCTTGACGGTGTTGGTCTATCGCACCCGACTCGGAATTGCCATGCGTGCAACCTCGGAAAATCCGCAAATTGCTGGCTTGATGGGAATCAATGCCGACCGCGTCATTTCGGCGACTTTTGTCATTGGTGCGGGACTGGCAGCAGTTGCCGGCGTCATGGTCGGAACCTATTACGGTATAGCGCACTACACCATGGGCGCATTGCTTGGCCTGAAAGCATTTTCGGCCGCCGTACTTGGCGGCATTGGCAATCTTGCAGGCGCGATGCTCGGCGGCATCCTGCTCGGCGTGGTAGAGGCGCTTGGCGCCGGTTACATCGGCGAAATTATGGACCTGTGCCACCTCAGCAGCATCTCGGATACATTGGCCGAGCGCTGCGCTCGGGACGGACACGTAATCCTTTTTGGCAGCAACTATCAGGATGTTTTTGCCTTCCTGGTGCTCATTGCCGTATTGGTATTCCGCCCTTCGGGTTTGCTGGGCGAGCGCATTTCGGACCGGGCCTGACGCGTGACTTCCTGGATCGCCCGCTTCAAACAACTAAAGTCCCACCGGGCCGCACCATGGCTCGGCATCGCCCTCATTGCGGCGGCATTGGCCGTTCTTCCATTCGTGCTCGCTTCCGTGGGGACAGCGTGGGTGCGCATTACCAATCTTGCCATTCTGTTCGCGCTGCTTTCCCTTGGACTCAACATTGTCGTTGGTTTCGCCGGACTGCTGGATCTCGGCTATATCGCGTTTTATGCGGTCGGCGCTTACTGCTATGCGTTGCTCGCGTCACCTCACTTCGGGTTGCACCTGCCGTTCTGGATCATCCTTCCGATCGGAGCGGCGCTGGCCTGCTTGTTCGGGGTGTTGCTCGGCGCGCCCACCCTTAAATTGCGCGGCGATTATCTCGCAATCGTCACGCTCGGATTTGGCGAGATTGTGCGTGTGTTTCTGAACAACCTGTCCCAGCCCGTGAACATCACAAATGGCCCACAAGGCGTCACGCTCATCGACCCCTTTAGCATCGACGGCGTGAATTTTAACCGCACTGATACGCTCGTCGGCCTCGCATTCAGCGGACCGATCAAGTACTACTACCTGCTGCTGCTGGTGCTGATGGCTGCAATTGTCATCAATCTGCGGCTGCAGAATTCGCGTCTGGGGCGTGCCTGGGTGGCGATTCGCGAAGACGAAGTTGCTGCGCAAGCGATGGGAATCAATACGCGCAATGTCAAGTTGCTGGCATTTGCGATGGGTGCAAGCTTCGGTGGCATCGCCGGCGGCATATTCGCGGCAACGCAAGGCTTCATCAGTCCCGAGAGTTTCGTTTTTGTGGAGTCGATCATGGTGCTCTCCATGGTCGTGCTCGGCGGAATGGGCAATGTATGGGGCGTCGTGCTGGGCGCAATTTTGCTTTCGTTCGTGCCAGAAATATTGCGCTACACCGTAGAGCCCGCGCAAAAGGCCGTGTTCGGGCGCCTGCTGATCGAGCCCGAAGTGATCAGAATGCTCCTGTTTGGTTTGGCTCTGGTGCTGATGATGCTTTACCGCCCGGCAGGGCTGTGGCCCTCCAAGAGGCGCGAACGCGAGTTCTCGGAGACGGACCACGGCTGATGCAGACTGCGCCATTGCTGGCAATTCATCGCATCGAAAAGCGTTTCGGCGGATTGATTGCGCTGGCCGACGTTTCGTTAACGATCAACCGTAACGAAATCTATGGTTTGATCGGACCAAACGGCGCTGGCAAAACCACGCTGTTCAATGTGCTGACCGGTCTCTATGTGGCGGAGCAGGGCGCATTCCAGTTCGATGGCATGGACCTGATGGGACTCAAGCCTCATCGCGTGGCGCAATACGGCATTGCGCGAACCTTCCAGAACATTCGCCTGTTCGGGAACATGACAGCCATGGAAAACGTAATGGTCGGCCGGCACGTGCGCACGCGCGCGGGCGTCATTGGTGCGATATTGCGCACTAGCCGTGCCCGCAAGGAGGAAGCCGCGATTCGCGCTCGCTCGCGAGAACTGTTGCGTTACGTTGGCATCGCACGGCATGCAGGCATGTTGTCGAGAAATCTTTCGTATGGGGATCAGCGCCGGCTGGAGATCGCACGCGCGTTGGCAACAGAACCAAAGCTGCTAGCACTCGATGAACCTGCTGCGGGAATGAACGCTACGGAAACCGTGGAATTGCGCCAGCTACTGGAAACCATTCGCAATGATGGTGTGACCATTCTTCTAATCGAGCATGACGTCAAGCTGGTGATGGGCCTCTGCGATCGCGTCGCGGTCCTGGATTATGGGCGCAAGATTGCCGAAGGCGAGCCTCTGCAAGTCCAACGCAATCCGGATGTCATCCGCGCTTACCTTGGTGGAGCGTTGCCTTGAACACGCTGCTTGACGTCAAGGCACTGAAAGTGGCGTATGGCGGAATCAACGCGGTCAAGGGTGTGGACTTGACGGTGGGCGCGGGGGAAATGGTTGCATTGATCGGGGCAAACGGCGCCGGCAAGACCACAACGTTAAAAGCGATTTGCGGATTGCTGCCGCACGCAGGGGTGGTAAAGCTGCGCGGTGAAAACGTAAATAGCTGTTCGGCATATCAGCTGGTCGCAAGGGGTCTTGTTCTGGTTCCGGAAGGCCGCGGTGTTTTTGGCCGGTTGACTGTGCACGAAAATCTACAGATCGGCGCCTATATGCGCCGGGACTACGCGACGATTCGCTCAGACCTTGAGCGCATTTACGGTCTGTTTCCGCACCTTGCGCAAAGGCGTACCCAGACTGGTGGTACCCTTTCCGGTGGAGAGCAACAGATGCTCGCCATCGGCCGCGCGTTGATGAGTCGGCCGAAGTTGCTGTTGCTGGATGAGCCGAGCATGGGACTCGCGCCGCTGATGGTGGAAAAGATTTTCGATACAGTTCGGATGGTGTCCCGGGAAGGCGTTACGGTATTGCTGGTGGAGCAAAATGCAAAGCTTGCGCTGGAAGCAAGCAACCGCGGTTACGTAATGGAGAGCGGTCTGATTACACTGTCCGATGGAGCGCCGGCACTGCTCAACAATCCGCGCGTAAGGACAGCCTATTTGGGCGAGTGAAGGGTTCGTGGCGTTGCTTGGCCAACTTGCGAGGGAGTACATGTTCACCGAA
>DATMZQ010000352.1:0-7528 GCA_035573615.1 Burkholderiales bacterium
TTCGGCACGCCGGGGAAAAATTCTGCGTCGTTGGAGCGCGCAGCATTCGTGCTCACCATGCGCTCCACGCGCAAATTGCCGATCTGGTTACGACACATCAGGTCAACCGTTTCCGCTTTCAGAATGCGTGCGCCATTGCCAACGCCCCGATTCAGGATCATGCGCATAAAGGCCACATAATCCCGTGCAGTGGAATACAGTCCTCCACCACCCAGTTCGAATTCCGGCGACTGCGGCACTTCGTAGTCTCCCGCGACCAGGACGCCATGTGCATCGCGCTCATGCAATCGCGCCAGACGCTTGCGCATCGATGGCGTAATCCGAAAGCCGGAGCTGTCCATGCCAAGCGGCCCGAACAGGTTCTCCCGCAAATAAGCGCCGAGCGTCATGCCGCTCGCGCCTTCGATGATCTTGCCGACCCATTCGATGTTGATGCCGTAGTTCCAACGCTCACCCGGATCGAACAGCAGCGGCAGCCGCAATGCGGCGTGCTCGCAAGTTGCTGTGCCAGGCAGGTTCATCAACTCCATGTAGCGTGCAAGAGGCGCACTCCATGCGCCATATCCATAACCGGCTGTATGGGTCAGCAACTGCCGTAGCGTAACCGGCCGTCTCGGGGCTCGCAGGCGCGGCGTCCCTGACGCGTCGAAACCTTCCAGTACCTGCACGTGGGCAAGTTCGCGCACCCAGCGCCCGGCCGGTTCATCAAGTTGGAGGCGCTGCTGCTCCACCAGCTGCATGGCTGCAACGCTGGTAAGCGGTTTGGTCAACGACGCAATCCATCCCACGGTGTCGATGTCCATGGCTGCTGCCACCCCAAGCCGACGGGTACCGAAAGCGCCTTCGTACAGCGTACTGTCTCCGGCAATCGCCATTGCGACTACGCCGGGCACATCGCCGGCATCCGTCGCCCGTCGGAACAGAGCATCGACGTCCCGCGCAAGCGAAGCTGGACTGCTCTGCGCGATGGCGCTCATTTTCCTTTGAACGAAGGAGCGCGCTTTTCCATGAATGCTCTTCGCCCTTCAATGTAGTCCTGGCTGTTCATGCAATGCGCAACCGATGCTTCGGCGGCCGAGAAATCGCCGCGCGGTTCGACCAGTGCATTGATGACCGCCTTGGACGCAGCCATGGTCAGCGGCGCATTGGCGGCCAGTTCCGTTACTGTTCTTGCCACGTAAGTGTCCAGTTCATTATCCGGCAACACGCGGTTGACCAAACCGATTCTGAGGGCTTCCTGAGCATCATAGCGGCGTGCACTGAACATGATTTCGCGCGCGTGGGCATGCCCGACCGTCGCGACCAGCCGGCCAGTTCCATGAATGCCATAACCGAGTCCCAGCCGTGCGGCCGGCACCGCGAAGCGGCTGGATGCATCCGCGTAACGCAGATCGCACGACAGCGCGACCGCCAGTCCACCGCCGACACAAAAACCATGGATCAACGCGATCACCGGTTTCGGCACGGTTTCGATGGCGTGATGTGCGGCCGAAGTCGCCGCATCGTATTCCTTCACGTCACTTTCGCTCGCGCGGTTGCCTTCAAATTCGGAAATGTCCGCTCCGGCGGCGAACGCAGCTATCCCTTCGCCGCGGATCACGATGCAACGAATGGAGCTATCGGCGTGAAATTCTGCGATGGCTTTTGGCATCGCCCGCCACATTTCCGCGCCGATCGCATTGCGTCGTTCGGGATTGTCCAGTACCAGACGGCCTACCGGCCCCTCGCGTTCCACGCGCAGCCTGCCCTTGCTCATGCTTTCTCCTTCGCTTCTTTGTTTCGCCGCTCAGGATTCAATGCGCTGCGCTGCTGCTCAGATCACGTTCGCACTGCGCAACGCCGCGATATCCCCATCGCCATAACCGATCTCGCGCAGGATGTCGTGGTTGTGTTCGCCTGCGGGACCAACCGTGCGCTTCATGCGCGCCGGAGTGCGGGACAGCTTGATTGCGGGACCAACCAGCGTCATCTCCCCGCCGTCCGGAATAGGTACCTCTACCGCCATGCCCAGATGTTTCACCTGGTCATCCTGGAACACTTCGTTGAGCTTGTAGATCGGTCCGCACGGTACACCGGCTTTCGCCAGCAATTCTATGAGTACCGCCGAAGGATAGCGCCGCGTATGGACGGCAATTGCCGCGTTGAGCGCGATGCGATTGCGCGAACGCAATTGGGCTGTCACATAATCCGCATGTTTCGCCAAAGCCGAATCACCAAATGCCTGGCACATGCGCGCGAATATCGGATTGCCGGCCGCCGCGATATTGACGAAACCGTCCTCGGTCGGATAAACGCTGGTCGGCATCGACGTCGGATGGTCGTTACCCGCCTGTGCCGGCACGTCACCCTCGACCAGCCAGCGCGCGGCCTGGAAGTCCATCATCGCGATCATCGAAGTCAACAGCGAACTCTGCACCCACTGGCCTTTTCCGGAACGGCTGCGCTCCTGCAAGGCAATCAGGATGCCGAGCGCGGCGAACAATCCCGCGCTCAAGTCAGCCACCGGGATGCCGGCACGCACGGGACCCTGCCCAGGCAAACCCGTGACCCACATCAGTCCGCCCATGCCCTGCGCCACCTGGTCGAATCCCGCCCGATCGCGATAAGGTCCGTCCTGGCCGAATCCCGAAATGCTGGCATAGATCAGCTGCGGATTCTCTTTGGCAAGCGTGTCGTAATCGATGCCGAGCTTGTGCTTCACGTCCGGGCGATAATTTTCGACCAGCACATCCGAGATCTTCGCAAGCCGCTTGAGAACTTCCACGCCGCGTGGATGTTTTAGATTCAGTGTCAGCGAGCGCTTGTTGCGATGCAGGTTATGAAAATCGGAGCCAGTGCGGGGACCGAGAATATCCTCGCCGTCCTGCGCCGGCATCTCGATCTTGATGACATCCGCGCCCCAGTCCGCAAACTGCTTTACGCATGTTGGACCGGCGCGCACGCGCGTTAAATCGATAACGCGCAGATGGGAGAGAGCTTCAGTGTCCACGGCAGCGCTGATTGATGAAAAATAATTTCAGCTCGGCAGGATTCGGGTTGGCCAGCGACCCGCCTCGACCTGGTGGAAGAAATCTTCCAGCAATCGATTGAACAATGCCGGATCTTCGAGGTTCGTCATATGACCGCTCTTCGGCAACACGGCGAGTCCGGCCGTCGGAATAGTTCGTTTCATCATCACGGAAGGCTCCAGCACCGCATCGTCTTCATCACCCGCGATGATTAAGGTGGGCGCCGTAATGCGCGCCATTTCAGCCGCCAGGTCGTAAAGGGACGGGCGGCGCGCCTGGTAGCCCAGCATGGTATTCGCCGAGCCTTGCGCTGAATGTTCGGAAAACTGGCGCACGAACTGCGCGAACCCCCGAGGATCCTTGTCTCTAAGCTGCAGTCGCGATGGACCATGCCCGTATGTCGCAGCAACGTGCGCCATGCCGTGCTGAAGCATGGATTTTGCAAGTTCCCGGGATTGCTCCTGAAATTGCGCATAGAGGGACGGATGCGCGCCATAGCCGCAACCCGCAACCACAAGAGACAGCGCACGCGGCGAATCGGTCATGCCGAAGTGCAGCGTCGCGAAACCGCCCATCGAATTGCCGACCACATGCGCGCGATCGATGTTCAACGCATCCAGTACCGCGCGGATATCGTCTCGCGCACGCTGCTGGGAATAGCGATCAACGTCGGCCGGCACATCGGATGGAGGATAGCCGCGCGCGTTATAGGCAATGCAGCGATAGCGGCGTGAGAAATGATGCAATTGCGGTTCCCAGGTGCGCCAGTCGCCCGCAAACTCGTGCACGAAAACGATCGGCGTACCTGAACCGGTCTCCTCATAGTGCAGCTTGACGCCATCGTCCGTGGTCAGAAAAGGCATTTGTTAGCGGTCCTGGCTGAATGGCGCAGTCTAGCGCACTGGGCCCCCAGGTCCAGAACGTCACGGCTGTTCATCGATGGCGATTCCATTGTTGCCACGTCCGTTTGCCGGACTGCCGGTATGCCGGATGCGCATTTCTCCGTTGGCAAGCCCGCTTGAATAGCGATCGTCACCACCGCCATCGAGCAGCACGCCAGTACTGTACACAGGGTCCTGCGCCACATGGTGATAGGAATTATCACCGGCCACGCCCTGCGAATCGCCGCTGGACCAGTAAACGTCGTTGCCGCCCGCGTCGAACAACCAGGCGCTTGACTGTTGTGCCGCCGCTCCCTGCGCCAGCGATTCGGCACGATAAAAATCATTGCCTGCGCCATCGAACATCATCGCTACTGACTGATCCCAGGCTGCGCCCTGCGCAGCCGCACGCATGGCCCAATAAACATCGTCGCCCGCGAGATCGGAAAACAGTCCGGCAGCCTGATGTGCGGCAAAGCCTTGCGTATAGCGTCCGCCATAGTACATATCGTTGCCACTTGAATCGTGCAGGATGCCTGCGCCCCAGAAATAGCCGCCGCCTTGGCTGAATTCCCCTCCCTCGTAGCGATCGTTGCCGGCGAAGTCCAGCAAGGCGCCGAATCCACCGTGGTCGTACGGGCGGATGCCGAAGCCCACACCCTGGCTGAAACTCATGTATGTCGTCGGTGTGCCATAAGAAGACTGCACCGGTCCGTTGGCCCGGTACAGATCATCGCCGCCAAAATCCAGCAGCAGTCCAACTCCCGCTGGCCCGCCGATGCCCTGACTCATGCTGTGCGACACATAGGTGTCCCAGTCGTCGCCGGCATCGATCAGCACTCCCGCTCCGTAAATGCCCGCGCCGGTCGACCAGGCATCGCAGCGATAAGTATCCGCACCCGCCGCATCGAACAACAAGCCAAAGCCAAAGGCGCCGGCACCGCAACCACCGAGCGTGCTGACGTACAGGTCGTCCCCCGCCATATCCAGCAACACCGACACCCCGAGCCACCCGGCGCCCGGCCCGCCAAGCCGTGCTTCGTAGCGATCGTTGCCGGCTACGTCGATCACGATCTGCGTTTCCAGCGGAACGCCGTCACCCCAGGTGTATTGATCATCTCCTCCAATATCGATGACCGAATACAGCAGGTCCATGCGGTAATGATTTGGGCCTGCTCCACCAACGACGATATATCCGCCATCGACTTCAGCAAAGTCCAAAATTTGGCCGTCGACCATTGCTGCCAAGGCCGCCGGAATTTTGCGTGGTGTGGGCTGGGAAGCATCCGGCACATGTGACGCGGCGATGATTACCCCATTGAACGCGTCCAGCAGCGCCGCAAAGTCGATCTGCATGCTGGCCTGCATGGCACGAATGCCCTTCATTGCGTCCGATTGCTCGATCAAGGTGCGCCTGGTCGCCGTCTCTTCCAGCAGATAGCGCACGTCACGAAACAATTGATCGCGCGGGGACGCTGTCTTGAACGCTTCTCGCACCCGCCGGTTCGCTGCCGCAATATTTTGAGCAAATGCGCTGAGTCCGCTTTCTTCTGCCGAAGTGGCAGTGACCGGCAAACCGGAATGAATCGCGCTGCAATCGAGCATCAGGATTTCACATAGCACAGGCACGACGTGTTCGCGCGCCTGCCCTGCCGGTTGCAATATGTCCACGAGCCGATGTTCCCATGCGATGAGCGTGCCGGGATCGGCCAGCGCCTGTCGGCTCAGAAGCAGGGAGTTGTATCCCGTGTCCTGCCGCGAAAGCTCGCCCAGCATTTTCTGCAGACGTTCGCGTTCCGGCATCAGTGCGGGAGCCATGGACGCGACTTTCGCTTCGATGGCGTCCAGCCAGACTGGCATGCTGCGCGCAGGCGGTTCGGTAAAGGGCACGCGCGGCGGATAGGCGGCTGGTGTGGCCCACTGCTGCCAGTCTCCAATGATGAAATCGATATCCAATGGGCGGCCGTCACGCAGCACGCGCAACGGTAGTCGCTTGCCGGGCGATGCAGAATGGATGATTTCCAGCAGGCGCGCTGCATCCATCTTTTCGCCTGCCACCAATTCAACTTTGTCTCCCGGCCGCAGGCCAGCCAGTGCAGCAGGCCCGGCAATGACATCCAGGATCACGGGGTTGCCCTCGGTGTCCTGGCCGAGCGAGAACCCGGCATACGGCACACCTTGCGGTGCGGACTTGGCAGGTGTCGTTGCGCCGCCTGGGCTGAAATGCGCGCAGGCCGAAAATAACCCCAGACACACGGCGCACACGGCTAGCTGAAGCAACCGCGCCGCGCGACACCTTCGCGCCGGTTCAATGCTCGCTGCTGCTTTCGGTCTGGTCGCGCGCGGGCTGGCTGGCATGGGCACAAACATTAGCAGATGTTGTTGCGGCCAGCGCCTGTGGCAACATGCAGACTGTGACAATGAAGTCCAATCTGCGATCGAAAGTCGATCGCGCCTTTCTGGAGAAAGACGGTGTGCGCCAGGCGGTGCGGGATGCCGGACATGGGCATCTGCTCATGTCCGACCATGACGTGGCTGCCTCGCTCGCCGCTACGCTCGGGTTGCATCCTAAAGAAAAGCCGGTCTGGGTATTCGGCTATGGCTCGCTGATCTGGAACCCGCTGATGGAATACGCCGAACGCAGGCCGGCGCGCATTCACGGGTTTCATCGCGGCTTTTATCTGTGGTCGAAAATCAATCGCGGCTCGCCGGAAATACCTGGACTGGTGCTGGGACTCGATAAAGGCGGCTCATGCCAGGGTATGGCTTATCGACTGCATGATGACAAGTTGGACAGCGAACTGGCATTGCTGTGGCGCCGGGAAATGTTGATGGGCACTTATCGGCCACGCTGGGTCAGCGCCGAGCTTGAAGGCCGGACCGTGCGCGCGATTGCGTTTGTGGTGGACCGCAAAAAGCCCGGCTACACCGGCCGGTTACGCGATGAACAGATCGTCTCCATTGCGCTTAAAGCCTCGGGTCACTATGGCTCTTGCGCGGATTATTTGGTGCAGACGGCAAAAAGTCTGGAGGCCGCTGGCATCGCGGATCAGCGGCTATCGCGACTGGCCAGAATGGTAGAAGCCAGAAGCGCCCGCGTGGGATGAAAGTGGTCTTAGCGCGGCTCCGTGTCATCCGGTTCAATCCGGTTCTGATGAACGTGAATGCGGTCGCCGATCTTCAACCCGCTTGCATCAGGGAGTTCCACGCGCTGCCAACGATTGTCGTCAAAACGCACGACCACGACATAGTACTTCTCCACCATGGCTTCGCGCATGGACCGGCTGCCGAGCACATCGACATGCGGGCGCGGATCGGCTTTGTCGCCAGGCGAAAAACGAATCATCGGTCCGACCGGCGCCGGATTGCTCGGCTCGTTGCGTGCCGAGGCCCGCTCGCGCGTGACTTCCCTGATGTCATAGATCACGCCGCATTCCGGGCACGGAAGGCCCACCGAGGGCTCGTCGCGTGCGCTGTTGACTTGACTCGCCCATAAGGTGAAAAACATCAGCGCGACAAACTTGAGGAAGGCAATACCCGGGCTGCGAGCGGTATGCATAGGACTAAAGCCAGTGAACCGGAATCAACTTTGACCTGTACACAATAAAAGACTGGCAGCACATCCGCCAGTACCAAATA
>DATMZQ010000353.1:0-2838 GCA_035573615.1 Burkholderiales bacterium
TCGCGGGAGCCCTTCTCAAACGCCACCAATGGACCCAACCGCTGCCGGGGGAGCCGACCACTGTGACGCTGCTGCAAGGAAATATTCCGCAGGAACTCAAATGGCGGCCGGAACGCGCAATCGCCACGCTGCAAACCTATCTGGAGTTAGTACGCTCGACCGACAGCAAGTTGATTCTGTTGCCAGAGACTGCACTGCCCATGCTCAATACCGACATACCGCCCGACTATCTCAGGGCGTTAACCGACCGTACAAGACTGAACGGCGGCGACATGCTGTTTGGTGTTCCGGAACAGGATGCGTCCGGACGCTATTACAACAGCGTCATGAGCTTGGGCACAGAGCCGGCTCAGGTCTACCGCAAGCACCATCTTGTGCCCTTCGGCGATTTTTTTCCTCTGCAACCGGTGCTGGGCTGGATCATGCGGCTACTTCACATTCCGATGTCGGACTTTTCTCACGGTCCCGCCGTGCAGAGACCGATACAGGTGGCGGGTCAGAAAGTTGCGGTGAATATTTGCTACGAGGACGCGTTCGGAGAGGAGATCATCCGCCAGTTGCCTGAAGCCACCGTGCTGGCAAACTTCACCAATGACGCCTGGTGGGGTGACACGATCGCTTCCCGGCAACATTTGCAGATCGCGCAAATGCGCGCATTGGAAACGGGCCGGCCAATGTTGCGAGCAACTAACACCGGCGTGACGGCCATCATCGATCCGACTGGGCACATCGTCGCAACGGCCCCGGAATTTACCACGACGAAGCTAAGCGGCGAGGTGCGGGGCTATCAGGGCAGCACGCCTTACGTCGCAATCGGCAATGCGGGCGTTTTGCTGCTGGCAGGCCTCATGGTGCTGGTCCAGTGGCTTATTGCGCGCGTGCGGCATTTGCGCTAATCCAATCGCGGCCGCTCTTTCACTGCATGTAGGCAAAGCCCTGCTTTTGCAGGTCGACAATTTCCGCATCCGCCATCGGTACCATGGTCACGAAGCCGTGGATGTCACGCGCATCAAAGCCCCGGCGCCGTGCCGCAATCCTGCACATGCGAATATCGATGGTGCCGCCAACCGTAAGACTTTGCGCCCGCGTCATCAGGTCCCTGTACTTTGCGAAATTGGCAATTGCAAAAAAACCAATCTCGTCTCCATGCAGCACAATAACAATCTTGCTGTCGAATGGATCCGCATCGTTCAGCACGGACAAGTGACTGGCTCTGTCGAGTACGTTTTCCAGCTGTGCCACGGTTTTAACCGATACGTCGTACACGACTTTTTGCTTGCTGTAGGTTTTTTCCACGCTTTTCGCTTGTCCCCAAGGCGCGGAACTCTCTGCGGAAGCATGCATGGAAACGGCGGCCACGCACAGTGCAACAATAACAGCGACCCGTCGGAACATCATTGCTTCATCCTCGTTAAAACAGACGGTTTTGAGTACAATTCTGCCTTTCTTTCGGGACGTTCAAGTCCTGAATTCGTGGCTGAATTTCATCGATGTTGAATTTTCAGGAAGTCATTCTAGCGCTGCAGCGATACTGGAGTGAGCGCGGATGCGCCATCCTGCAACCTTACGACATGGAAGTCGGTGCAGGAACTTCGCACACCGCGACGTTTCTGCGGGCCATTGGACCGGAACCATGGCGTGCTGCATACGTGCAGCCATCACGCCGTCCGAAGGACGGCCGCTATGGCGAAAATCCAAATCGGATGCAGCACTACTACCAGTTTCAGGTAGTACTCAAACCCTCTCCGCTCGATATCATCGATCTGTATCTGGGATCGCTGCGCGCGCTCGGCATCGATCCGCAGGCGCATGATATTCGCTTTGTGGAGGACGACTGGGAGAATCCGACCCTTGGCGCCTGGGGCCTGGGCTGGGAAGTATGGCTCGATGGCATGGAAGTCACCCAGTTCACTTATTTCCAGCAGGTAGGCGGGCTGGATTGCAAGCCGATCACAGGTGAAATCACTTACGGCATCGAACGCCTTGCGATGTATCTGCAAAACGTGGAAAACGTGTTCGATCTGGTTTGGACATCAGGGCTAACGTATCGCGACGTGTATCAGCAGAATGAGGTCGAGCAGTCGACTTACAACTTCGAACAGTCGAACACGGCGATCCTGTTCCAGCATTTCAATGATTACGAGGCCGAGGCGACGCGCCTCATGGCTGCGCAACTCGCGCTGCCTGCTTACGAAATGGTCTTGAAAGCCGCGCATACGTTCAATTTGCTCGATGCGCGGGGCGCGATTTCTGTCACCGAGCGCGCAACGTACATCGGCCGTATACGCAATCTTGCGCGCAGCGTGTCCCAGGCTTATTTCGATTCCCGGCTGCGCAGCGGATTTCCCATGAGCAAGCCAGAGCAACTGCAAAGGCTCGGTGTTGACGTTCCGGCAATGAAAGCGGCTCTGCTGGAAAAAGAACGGGCAGCATGAGCGCCAACCTGGTGGTCGAACTATTCACCGAAGAACTTCCTCCGAAAGCCCTGAAGCGCCTTGGCGAAGCATTTGCAGGTGGAATAGCCGAGAGTCTGAGACAAAGCGGTTTACTGGACGCGACTTCGAAAGCGAAATCCTTTGCCACGCCACGCCGCCTGGCGGTGTACCTGACATCCGTCCTGCCGAAGGGCTCGGACCGGCCGCTGGAACAAAAACTCATGCCGGTCGCGGTTGCGCGCAAGCAGGATGGAACCTGGAGCGATGCGCTACGCAAAAAGCTTGCGGCCATGGGACACGAGGGGCTGGCGAATGCGCCGGTCAATTCCACCGTTGGGGCTGACTCGCTTGCCATCAAGCCGGACGGCAAGGCCAACAGCGTTTATTTACGGACGGTCTCCCT
>DATMZQ010000354.1:0-4766 GCA_035573615.1 Burkholderiales bacterium
TCCAGCGCATGTCTTCCAGTTTCGGATCGCGCACGCCGCGCGCGCGGTCGTCCACCAGACGCGTCTGATATGCTTGCCAGTAGCGAGCCAGTTGTTGCTGCCAGTTGGCATCGCGTTCCGGATTGGATGCGATCTTGTCCAATCGCATCGCGACTGCGCGCAAATAACGCGGATAATGCTTCAGCCGGTCGAACGCCACATTCGCCAGAAATCCGGGCGGCAGCAGCTCGCGCAGTTGGGCGCGGATATCGGCCAGCGCGCGTGGCCATGCCGAATATTGCGGCTGATTTAATTTCGCGCGCAAGCTTTGATGTTCAACCAGAATTTCTCCGGCGATGCGGCAAATCTCCTGCGCGACGTCCATCAGACGTGTCTTGGCCTTTGCGACGCGCGTATCAAACTGCTTGCGGTTGCGCACTGGTTCGTGCTCGACAAAAAATGCCCGATCGCAAATGGCTGTCACCAGTTCGTCGCGCAGCCGATCAGCCAGCGCCGACTTGTCCGGCCGGCCGCCGGGTTGTTCATCGAGCAACGCGTAACGCAGCTGCATCTCATTGAATCCCGGCAGGCTGCGTGCAAGCGATTTGATGTGTTCCGGCAAGGCGAGCTGGAACAGCCGGCGCAATCCCCGGCGCGTCGCGGCATCGGCCTCCGCTTCCGTATCCAGCAATGACAGACCCACCGTCTTGCCCTCGTCCACTATGGCCGGATAACCGATCAACTTGCCTCTGCCGCGATTGACTTGCACCTGCTCGGGCAGTTCGTCGAGATCCCAGGTCGTTAAACCTTTGCGCTCAAAAGCTGAGCTTGCGGTTTCGCTGAATGTCCGGCGCGCTTTCACGCCCAGCTGATTGCGCAGCGCCGCCAAATCCCGGCCGCTTGCGATCTCGTGTTCGTTTTCATCAACCACACGGAAATTCATCAGCAGATGCGGCGGTAGATCCCCGATATCCCAGGCGTCCAGAGGAATGTCTACGCCGGTCTTTTTGAATAGTGCCTGCGACAAGGCCGCGGTCAGCGAAGTACTGTCAGGCTCCAGAACTTCCATGCAGGCAGTCACCACCTGCGGCACGGGCACAAGATGTTTGCGCAAGCCCTTGGGCAAGCCCTTTACCAGGTAGGTGATCTTGTCGCGCAGTAAACCAGGTACCAACCATTCGCAACGGCGTTCGTCCACCTGATTCAATAAATGCAGCGGCACGGTCATGGTTACACCGTCCAGGGCATGGCCTGGATCGAATCGATAGGACAGGTCGAAGGTTTGCATGCCCACCGTAAGAGCATCCGGAAATAGCTCCTCGGTGATCTGCTCGGCAGCGTGACGCATCAGATAATCGCGGCTCAGGAACAGCAGTTTCGGATCGCTGCCCTCAGCCGTACGCCGCCATTTTTCGAAATCCACAGTGCTGTAGATGCCCTCGGGAATGCGTTCGGCATAGAAGGCGAATATCGCTTCATCGTCGACCAGCACATCGTGGCGCCGGGATTTATGCTCCAGTTGCTGCACGTCTTCAATGAGAGCCCGATTGTGCAGCAGAAATTCCGGCTGCCCCGGATAGTGACCCGCCACCAGAGCGCCGCGGATGAATAACTCACGCGCTTTTGCCGGTTCGATCGGACCATACTGCACGCGCCGTTTCGGCACCACCACCAGGCCGTATACGGTGACTTGCTCGTAGGCAATCACAGAACCGCTGTCCTTTGACCAGTGTGGCTCGCGATAGCTGCGCTTCGCGAGATGCCCACCCAGACGCTCAATCCATTCCGGCTCGATGGCCGCCACACATCGGGCAAACAAGCGCGTGGTTTCCGTCAGTTCAGCTGCCATGACCCACTTGGGACCTTTCTTCTTCAGCCCGGAGCCCTGGCTCAGCACGAACTTGATCTGGCGCGCGCCCAGATAAATGCCGGCCTCTTCGGATTTGAAGCCGATGTTCCCGAGCAAGCCTGCCAGCAAGGCACGATGAATTTCCTCATAGCGCGACTCTTTTTCGTTCAGCCGCCATCCCATTTCGCCAATCAGCGCGTTTAGCTGCTCGTGTAGTTCCCGCCACTCCCGCAGCCGCAGGTAGGAAAGAAAACGCTCATGGCAGTCCAGCACCAGCCTGCGATTGGACTTTTTGTGAACCAGTGCGTCTTCGAACCATTTCCAGATGCTTATATAGGCCAAGAAATCGGAGCGCTCATCGACGAATTCGGCATGCGCCTGGGTAACAGCCTCCTGCTTGTCCATTGGCCGCTCGCGCGGATCCTGCACCGACAGTGCGGCCGCGATGATCAATACTTCCTTCAAACAGCCTTCCTGCTTCGCAGCTACCAGCATGCGTGCAACGCGCGGGTCAATCGGCAGTTTGGCTAGTTGCTGCCCCACCGGGGTCAGCGTTCGCGCTTCATCGACGGCACCAAGTTCAGTCAACAGCTGGTAGCCATCAGCAATCATGCGGGAAGCCGGCGCATCGACAAACGGAAAATCTTCGATGTCGCCCAACTTCAACGCGCCCATGCGCAGGATGACCGACGCAAGCGAAGAGCGCAGGATTTCCGGATCGGTAAACTCCGTGCGTGCGCCGAAGTCTTCTTCGCCATACAGTCGCACGCAAATTCCGTTCATGACGCGGCCGCAACGCCCGGCGCGCTGATTGGCCGAGGCCCGCGAAATCTTTTCTATCTGCAGCAATTCGACCTTGTTGCGGTAGCTGTAGCGATTGATGCGTGCCAGTCCCGAGTCCACCACAAAACGGATCCCGGGAACGGTCAGTGAAGTTTCCGCCACATTGGTGGCGAGCACGATGCGCCGTGCCGCACTGCCGGGTGCAAAAATACGCTCCTGGTCCTGCGCGGATAATCTTGCAAACAGCGGCAGGATCTCTATCCCCTGCGGATGCTGCTTGCGCAACGCTTCGGCTGCATCACGGATTTCGCGCTCGCCAGGCAGAAACACCAGCACGTCACCCGAAGTTGTTCTGGCGGTCACCTCGTCGACGGCATGAACGATGGCCTCCGGGAGGTCAATCTCGTGCTCGTCCTCGTCGTCTTCATCAAAAGGCCGATACCAGATGTCCACCGGATACAGGCGGCCGGACACTTCGATGATCGGCGCATTGCCAAAATGTGCAGAGAACCGCCCCGCATCAATAGTGGCGGAGGTGATAATGAGCTTCAGTTCCGGACGCCGCGGCAATAATTGTTTGATATAGCCCAACAGAAAATCGATGTTCAGACTCCGCTCGTGTGCCTCGTCGATAATCAGGGTGTCGTACTGCGACAGCCAGCGATCGGTCTGTGTCTGGGCAAGCAGGATGCCGTCGGTCATGACTTTGATGTAGTTATCGGCACTAGTCTTGTCAGTGAAACGAACTTGGAAACCAACTGCTTGGCCCAACGGGGTATGCAACTCCGCGGCGACCCGTGCGGCGACGGACCTCGCAGCAATCCGGCGCGGTTGCGTGTGCCCGATCATGCCGTGCAGACCGCGGCCCAGCTCCAGGCAGATTTTTGGCAATTGCGTCGTCTTACCAGACCCGGTCTCACCGCATACAATTACCACCTGGTGGTGTTTCACCGCCTGCGCGATCTCCGCGCGCTTGGCGCTGATGGGCAATTCTTCCGGATACGTCACCCGGGGCAATTTTTCCTGGCGCTCACGCACCTGGGCTTCTGAGCTTTTTGCGTCGGCTAGCAGTCTTGCGAGTTCCACCGACACATCTTTGCCTCGACGCAAGCCATCTTCCAGCCGTCTAAGGCGGCCACGCAAAGAAGCCCGCTCGCGCAGCATGCTTCGTTCAACACATGCGCGGAGAGCCTGCCAATCGACTATGGCGGGAGAAAAATCAGGCGGGACCGGATTGGAATTCATACGGGACACGCAATAGCAACCAGAACCCAAAGCGGGAAAAAAATGGTAACGGACCCATGCCGTGTTTCAGGCGCCGAGCAGGTTCGATCAGCAGAACAGTCCAAGGTTTCTGGCGCACCCGGCTATCCGAGATACGCGGTCGTGCTGGCGGCCAGCCAGCCGCCTCCATGCCGCTGGGAATCGCAACTAGACCAGCCCGGTGAATGGTGAATAACGCTCGCACCACGCTGCCGTTGCAAGCAGGTAGTTCTCTTCTTCCGCCGCGCCGACCAGCTGCAGTCCAAGCGGCAGACCGTGCGGCCCCTTGCCCGTCGGAATAGTAATGGCCGGAACGCCGATCAGTGTCCAGATGGTGCAAAAGCGCGGATCGCCAGTATTGTCCAAGGTAGGGGGCGCTTCCCCCGCGGCCGGCGGCGTCATGATGGCCGAATAGCCACGATCGAAGAACTCCGCAAGGCTCTGCTGCAATTGCGTGCGTATTTTCAGAGCGTCACGGTAGTCCGGCTCACGGATGTTCTCGCCTTCATCGAGTGCCGCGTTCAGGTAATCCGAGAAACCGTCGCGCCAGATCTCACGCGCACTCTTCGCCACCCGGGCCGCTTCATACAGCATGATCGTGCGATGGATTCTTTGCGCGCCATCGAATGCGCCGCTGATTTCCAGCACATCAACCGACGCGCCTGCGTCGCGCAGACGGCCGATGTCGCTTTCGAACTGCAAACGCTGCTCCGGCTGGGCCAGATACCAGACCGGAGAGCGCACCGCGGCTAACTTCGGCGCATTACGCAAAGGCCTCACTTCCGGCGTAATGACCGTACGCTGCGCAGTGAGATTCGAAGCAAGAAAAGCTGCATCGGCCACGGAGCGTGCGAACACACCCGGCTGATCCAAGCTTGGTGAAAATGGCAGG
>DATMZQ010000355.1:0-6409 GCA_035573615.1 Burkholderiales bacterium
GACTCCTGTGCCGCAGCTACCACCGCCTTCTTCGGCCAGGCATGTGCCGATCGAAGTCAGGCACTGGCATCAGGACGAGCGTGACCTTGGCAAGCGCAATGGTCGGGACCCCATTACGGTCGTCATATTGTCGATGGCTCGCTTTGACGCGATGGGAGTGGATCAGAACTCACTGACGTTCGGCGCCAAGGGTAACGAGAAGAGCCTGTTCCGTTGCCGCAAGGAAGCCATAGACATCAATCGTGATCGTCGTCCGGATCTGGTGTGCTACTTCAAGCCCGATGTCGCCAACTTCCAACCAGGCGATCTGAACGGTGTGCTCAAGGGTAAGACCAAGAAGGGTGAAATGATTGAAGGCACTGCAGCGCTGAAAATCTTTTCAAGAAAGCACCGCAGGTTCTACCATCATCACAAGTAGAAATTAATTGCGTAGCTTGCCCCCGCCTCGAGCGGGGGTTTTTTTTGGCAGTGTCGCTGCGATATTCCAAACTAACCAGCAATCACACCGCACGCTTTGCGAAATCACGCAAGCGGAAGCCGAATAGCCAAAGGCTCCCAAAATAAATGGCGATACCAAGAAACACCAGCCCAGTCAGGCGCGTGACTCGCCACTGGAGTGTATCCGTCAACCACGCCGATTCCGCACCGGCCGCCCACTTCAGAGCTGCGCCCATTAAGACCAATGCCAATCCGACTTTGAGCAGGAATTCGAACCAGCCTTTCTGGGGCTTGAAAATGTTGTGCTTGCGCAGTTGATAAAAAAGCATCCCGGCGTTGATGCAAGCGCCCAATGATATCGCCAGTGCCAGCCCTGCATGGCGCAACGGTCCAATAAAAGCAAGATTCATCAATTGCGTTGCAACCAGCGTAATGATGGCTATCTTCACCGGGGTGCGAATATTCTGCCGGGCGTAGAAACCCGGGGCCAGCACCTTGACCAGAATCAGTCCAAGCAGCCCGACACTGTATGCCACCAGTGCATTGCGCGTCATGAGTACATCCTGGCCATTGAATGCGCCGTGATAGAACAACGTTGCAATGAGCGGTACCGCAAGCAACGCCAGTGCAACCGCGCACGGCAACGCCAGAAGGAAAGTGAGACGAAGTCCCCAATCGAGCAGCTTTGAATACTCTTCGCCCGTGTGGTCGGCAAAGCTTCGTGTCAGGCTTGGCAAGAGAATTGTCCCGAGCGCGACGCCTAGCAATCCAGTCGGGAATTCCATCAGACGATCCGCGTAGTAAAGCCATGAGACGCTGCCCGTTACAAGAAATGACGCAAAAATTGTATTGATGAGCAGGCTTATTTGCCCAATGGATACGCCGAACACCGCGGGCCCCATCAATGTCACGATCCTCCACACACCCGGATCCCGTAAATTGAAACGGACTCGCGGCAGCATGCCTATCCTGGCAAGAAACGGAAGTTGAAAAGCCAATTGCAGAACACCCCCCGCAAACACTGCCCAGGCGAGCGCCAGAACCGGAGGATCGAAATAAGGTGCAAGCCATAGCGCAAATACAATGAATGAAACGTTCAGCAGCGTGGGCGTGAACGCGGGCACGGAAAACCGGCTCCAGGTGTTCAGGATCCCACCGGCGAGTGAAGTCAGTGATATAAAAAAAATGTATGGAAAAGTAATTCGCAACAGCTGCACGGTGATTGCAAACTTGTC
Source organism: Burkholderiales bacterium (assembly GCA_035573615.1). Taxonomy (GTDB): domain Bacteria; phylum Pseudomonadota; class Gammaproteobacteria; order Burkholderiales; family JACQAP01; genus JACQAP01. Next base: position 1,674 of record DATMZQ010000355.1, read on the forward strand.
GGCCGAGGACGCAAACCCGGGGGCCGTGACATAAATTATCAACGGGGCAGCGACTATGCCGACAGCGGACACAACGATCAATGCGGCGGCGAGCAGCGTGGCAACATGGTCGATAAGGGCACGCGTCTCGTCCACGGTTCTGGCAGCTCGGTATTCGCCCAGAATCGGCACGAAAGCTTGCGCAAACGCGCCCTCGGCAAACAGCCTCCTGAGGAGATTGGGAAGCCGGAATGCAACGAAAAAAGCATCGGTATAGAGCCCTGCGCCAAACAATCGGGCAATTACGGCATCGCGCACGAATCCCAGGATCCGCGACACCAGGGTCATGCTGCTGATCGTCGCCAGGGCTTTAAGCAAATTCATGACAGCGTGGGAGTTGCGAAATGGACGCGATTGTAACCGAGTGACATCCACCGACTGGCTCAGGGCTCGATCCGGTTGTCCCGTCGATAGACCATGAGTTGCGGACGTTCAATACTATTCGTTGCAAATGCAGCGGCGGGACAGTACCATAGCGCCCTTTTCCGGGGACCCGGTCCAGGACTTAACTCAATGGCAAATATAGCCTCAGCAAAGAAACGCGCCCGCCAAGCCGAGAAGCGCCGTGCCCACAACGTCGGTCAGCGCACCGAAGTGCGCTCGGCAATCAAAAATGTAAAGAAAGCGATCGCAGCCGGCGATAAAAAAGCAGCTCAAGCACAATTCCAGCTATCCCAGAGCCGTATTGATTCCATCGCGGACAAACGGATTGTGCACAAGAATACAGTATCGAGGCAAAAAAGCCGCCTGGCTGCCGCCATAAAGGCAATGTCCTGATTGATTCGCATCTGTTCGAATGAAAAGGCCCGCGCAAGCGGGCCTTTTGTTTTGTGACTTTGTGACGACCGGACCGTCAGGCGACCTTGGGAGGTTTTTGTACCTGCAGTGATTGACGAATCTCTTGGCGTCCCTCGCGGATTTGTAGTTCATTGTCCCGGCAGAACGTCATCAAAAACTGGAAAGCTTCCGGGCTCATGTGCTCGAGGCGGCGATCGACCACCAGACAATTTACTCCCGATGCGCTTACCGGCTTGGTGTAAGGCGAATAGCTATTGCGCTGACTATCACCAAACAACGACATGCAGCCGCAAAGCCTCTCGGCCCAGTCGCCGGGCTGGAAAATTTCTCCATTGCCCTTGAGGCCAACGATAATCAGTTCAACGATTGGAGGACCGGACATATCAATCTCTCGCTTCGTTAACATGCTAGCATATTTTGCAGTGCACAAAAGACGTTTATCTCACTCTTAAAGAGCGCATTCTAAAGTTCTGATTGGAGGACTGTACGCGTCGCAGAACCCAACCGAATTTCGGACAAAAATACGGCCGCCGGGTGCAACATCAGCCCGCTCGAAAATAGTGGCTGGGCGCTGTAGGCGAGACCCGGGATAGTGTGACGACCTAGGCATGTGCGTGCCTCAGTTCAGCGACTTCCAGAGATTGCGGCACCGTAATACTTGCTTCGGCGGGAGATTCGGATAAATATATGAAGACGAAACTTCAAGCATTTCAATGGCAAGCACGGCGGCTTTTTGCCGCCGTGTTGTTTTTGGAGGCGGGGAAACGGTGCGGATGCAAAACATGATGCAACACGTAATGAAAACCTATGCGCGGCAGAGAGTGGCTTTCTCTCGGGGCAACGGGCCATGGCTTTGGGATCTGCAAGGCAACCGCTATCTTGACTGCGTCAGCGGGGTGGCCGTGAATGGACTTGGGCATGCTCACCCGCGGCTGGTCGAGGCCGTGAGCGCCCAGGCAGCGCGTGCGATGCATGTTTCAAACCTGTACGAGATTCCCGAACAGGAGGAACTTGCCGCACGCTTATGCGCGCTTGCCGGGATGGACAGCGCCTTCTTTTGCAATTCGGGATGCGAGGCGAACGAAGCCGCTATCAAGCTGGCTCGTCTTTTCGGGCACCAACAAGGAATCGAATCTCCTGCCATCGTGGTCATGGAAAATGCATTCCACGGGCGCACCATAGCTACGCTGTCGGCCACCGGAAGTCGTAAGGTGCAAGCCGGGTTCGAGCCCCTTTTGACGGGGTTTGTACGGGTTCCCTACAACGATGTCGCGGCGCTGATGCAGGTCGCCGAAGTGAATCCGAACATTGTCGCGGTGCTCGTGGAACCGGTGCAGGGCGAAAGCGGCATCCAGATACCCGAAGACAACTACATTCCGCGACTGCGCAAGATTTGCGATGAACATGGCTGGTTACTGATGCTTGATGAAGTCCAGACCGGGGTGGCAAGGACCGGCAGATGGTTTGCCCATCAGCATCTGGACGTCAAACCGGACGTTATGTCCCTGGCAAAAGGACTCGGCAACGGATTCCCAATAGGCGCTTGTCTGGCTCGCGGTCCTGCCGCCACCGTATTTACTCCGGGGAAGCACGGTTCTACATTCGGCGGTAACCCGCTGGCGTGTGTGTGCGCGCTCACGACGCTGTCCATTATCGAGGACGAGGACCTCGTCCAACGGGTTGCCAAAATCGGCCAGCAAATCCTGGATGGCATTGCAAAGAACCTTGCCGGAGCTCCTGGCGTGAAGCAGGTCCGTGGCAAAGGTCTGATGATTGGCATCGAACTGGATCGCCCCTGCGCAGATCTGGTGACCCAAGGATTGGAAAACGGCCTTGTGATTAACGTAACAGCAGAAAATGTCGTTCGCCTGCTGCCGCCATTGAACCTGCAAGATTCAGAAGTGCTACTGCTCATCGACGGTGTTTCCAGGTTGATCAGACAGTTTTCGCATGCCAGCGTCGCGCTAGCCAGCTGACTTTGACATGCAGACACCGCGGCATTTTTTGCAGTTCAGGGACTTTTCGCGCGATGAGTTCGCTCATTTGTTCGAGCGTACGCAATGGATCAAACAGCAGTTCAAGTCCTACAAGACCTATCGTCCATTGTTCGATCGGACTTTAGTCATGATTTTTGAGAAGCAGAGCACCCGCACACGATTGTCGTTCGAAGCTGGCATGCACCAGCTGGGCGGCTCTGCGATATTCCTGAGTACCAGAGATTCGCAGCTCGGCCGCGGAGAACCAGTTGAAGACGCTGCCCAAGTCATATCGCGTATGTGCGATGTGGTCATGATGCGAACATTCGATCAGGAAATAATTAAACGCTTTGCCGACCATTCCAGGGTTCCGGTGGTGAATGGCCTCACCAACGAGTACCACCCATGCCAAATCCTCGCAGACATCCATACCTATATCGAACATCGCGGTCCCATTCAGGGCAAAACCGTTGCATGGATCGGTGATTCGAACAACGTGTGCAATACGTGGCTGCAGGCGGCAGAGGTATTGGATTTCAATGTCCATGTGTCTACCCCACCGGGCTACGAAGTTGAACCGGAGAGAGCAGGCCTTTACGGCACAGACCACTATGAGGAATTTACCGACCCGATGGAGGCGGTCAGGGGCGCACACCTGGTTACCACCGACGTCTGGACAAGCATGGGATTTGAGGCCGAAAACGAAGAACGAAAGCGGGACTTTGAGCAGTGGCAGGTGGATGCCGAGATGATGAAGGGAGCGGCCAGCGATGCCTTGTTCATGCATTGCCTTCCGGCGCACCGGGGCGAAGAGGTCGCTGCGGCAGTGATTGATGGGCCGCAAAGCGTCGTTTGGGACGAAGCCGAAAACAGGCTGCACACCCAAAAAGCACTCATGGAATATCTGGTCCTCGGAAAAGTGGCGTCCATTTAGGCCATTGGCCAAACGTATCAGCGCGGTGATCGAAGCTGACGGGAAAGAACGCATTTGATACAGCCGCTGTCGAAAGCGCGTAGGACAACTACATACGAGGTCTACGGTGTGGTGGCAAACGGTGCCGATGTCTCAACAGTGAATTTAATCTCGAAGGAGCCAACATGATTCGATTGAGTCTCTCCAGTATTGCGCTGGTTCTATCCCTCGCAATCCCAGGCGCCCTATTCGGCGCGGACGACGATGTTTCCTGGATCGCTGACAAAAACGGTTGCAAAGTGGCCAACCCTTTCCCGCAGCCGGGCGAGACAATTACGTGGAACGGCCAATGCAAAGACGGCAAGGCGGACGGCGAGGGGTTGCTGCAATGGTACGTCGGCGGGAAGCTTGCGGACCGGTATGAGGGATCGCTGAAAGAAGGTTGGGCAGAAGGCAAGGGTACCCTGACCAGGACTGAAGGTGGCCGCTATTCCGGTGAATGGAAGCACAGTTTGCAGGACGGGAATGGGCGCTACGAGGCGTCAGACGGAAGCTGGTACGAGGGTCAATGGAAAGACGGCCAGCCCCATGGCCACGGGCAGTATCGCACGCCAGACGGCCGCACAGTCGTCGGAGAATGGGTAAACGGGGTTTATGAAGGCGACATGGATTCCGACGACAATCCTAACAAGACGTGAATGGAACAAGGAAACGTGAAGAAAAAAAACGAAGAAAAGCCGATCAAAAAAGTAGTGCTGGCTTATTCGGGCGGACTGGACACATCGGTCATCCTGAAGTGGCTGCAGGACACCTATCACTGCGAAGTCGTGACATTCACCGCCGACATAGGACAGGGCGGTGAAGTCGAACCGGCCCGCCGCAAAGCGAAAAAATTTGGTGTAAGCCAGATTTATGTCGAAGACCTGCGCGAAGAATTCGTCCGCGACTTCGTTTTCCCGATGTTCAGGGCGAATGCGCTGTACGAAGGGGAATATCTGCTCGGTACTTCA
>DATMZQ010000356.1:0-2196 GCA_035573615.1 Burkholderiales bacterium
TCTTGCCTGTGTTGAGCTGCTAAATGCGCCGTAATCGCGTATCCAGATCGACGTACATGTCGCGCTGACGTTTTTGTGCATTGTTTATATCATTCGTCAGCACTTCTATTTGACCACGCAACCGGCTCAGTTCGCCGTTCAGCGCCTCTACCTGATTCAGTAGCTGCACTACGCCTTTATTGTTCGGTGCGGTTTCAGCTGGCGGCGGCTTTTTAACAGGCGCGGTCGGTTCTGCCTGGGCCAACATTTCTGGCGGTGGCTGGCTTACATCCGACAATGCCGGTGCCGCAAGTGGCAGCAACACCAATGCAATCAGGGGCAGCCATCGCTGCCCCTGCCTGACTTGGTCGAACCGCATCTCGCGCCTCGACCGAGATCGGATCACCATGGCTTTTCCTTAGAAACACCGGATAAGAAAAAAGCGCGTCGCGAACGCGACGCGCCGAGACTACGCGGACGAAAAGCCATTACTGCGGCTCGTTCGGATAGACGATGTCCGCACGCCGGTTTTTGGCCCAGCTGTCCTCGTCCTGGCCCAAAGCTTTAGGTTTCTCGGCACCAAAACTGACTGTCTCTATTTGCTTGTCCCCGACGCCGGACAGAACCATGGCTCGTTTCACGCTCTCGGCGCGGCGCTGTCCGAGGGCAAGGTTATATTCGCGACTGCCGCGGTCATCACAATTGCCTTGTACCGCAATTTTGAGGTCGCTATGCTCCATCAGGAACTTCGCGTGCGATTCGATTACTGGCGCGTATTCTTCCTTGATGTCGTATTTGTTGTAATCGTAATAGACGCTGCGCTTTGCAAGCGGGCTGCCCGGCTCCTTGAGTTGCGCCCAGGGATCTCCCTTGAGCTGCGAACCGCCTACGCCGGTCGCTGGCAACGGTTTCACGATTGCCTGGTCGGTTGGCTGGCTCGGCTGGCGGCGCTGCTGTTCATCAAGCTGGCGCTTGAGTTCTTCCTGCTCCTTGGCGACCTTTGCCTGCTTGTCTGCCTCCTGCGCTGCTGCCTGCTTCTGTTGCGCTTGCTGCTCATCGAAAAGATCCCGTTGCTCGATGTCGGCACTTTTTTGTCCCTGGCTCGCACACGCGGCAAGCAAGAAAAGCAAGGACATTGCAAATAAACTAGTTCTCATTACTGCTCCTTTCGGCGATCGTTCGGAAGAGGTCCCCACGCAGGTTCACGAATGTCTCCGGACTGCGCGGTAATTTTTTGCTTGATCCGTCCATCGCTCGACACCGCGGCTAATATACCACGCCCCTTCACCTCGGACGCGTACAGGATCATCTTGCCATTGGGTGCAAACGTCGGCGATTGATCGAACCCGCCGCCAGTGAGAATTTGCATCTGGCGAGACGCGATGTCCTGCATGGCGACGTTGAAGTGCCCTTCGTTGCGATGAATGAAAATGAATGATTTCCCATCCGGACTGTAGCGTGGCGTTACGTTATAGCTGCCTTCAAAAGTCATCCGTTCCGCTTCGCCCTGACCGTCGGCGCGCAAACGGTAAATTTGCGGGCCGCCTGCGCGATCGGACGTGAACAGAATATATTTTCCGTCGGGGGAAAAACTGGGCTCGGTATCGATGGACTGATTGCTGGTCAGGCGAACCAATCCGCTGCCGTCCATCCCGATGACGTACAAATTTGATGTGCCGTCCTTGGTCAGTACGATTGCAAGGCGCTTGCCGTCCGGGGACCATGACGGCGCGGAGTTCGTGCCTTCGAAGTTGGCGAGTACCGTACGCGTTCCGTCCAGCAGATTGTGAACGAACACGATCGGCTTACGCCGCTCGAAGGAAACATATGCAATCCGGCTTCCGTCAGGTGACCATTGTGGTGAAATGATCGGCTCCCTGTGCGCGAGGATGAAGTCGGAATTGAATCCGTCCGCATCCGCGACCTGCAACTCGAAGCGGTTGTCGCCTTTGGTCACGTAACAGATCTTGGTCGCAAACACTCCTGGATCCCCGGTCATCTTTTCGTAGATGAGATCCGCGATCTTGTGCGCCGTGAAACGCAGTTGCGGCACTTTGACGGTGTAGGAAAAGCCGAGCAATTGGGACTGCTTGGCGATATCCATCAACCGGAACCGCACTTCGGCATTGCCGTCGCTTTTTTCGACCACAGTGCCGATGACCATGGTTTCGGTGCCGTCACTCTTCCAATAGCGATAATTGATTTCGGATGGTTCTG
>DATMZQ010000357.1:0-8874 GCA_035573615.1 Burkholderiales bacterium
TGCTCTCCGGTGTGTAGAAGGCCGAGTGCGGTGTCAGCACCAACCGGTGGCGGATCCAGTCCTCATTGCTCTGCCAGGCGGCAATCAGGCGGGATTGCGGGTTGGCCGGCTCCTGCGGTAGCACATCAAGCCCGGCGGCAAGCACGGTGCCGTCCTTCATCGCATCATAGAGCGCATCGATATCGACGATCGGTCCGCGCGCCGTATTGATGAAATACGCGGTTCTCTTCATCAATGAAAACTCTCGCGCGCCAACGAGTTTGGTGGTCTCGCCATTGAGCGGACAATTGACGCAGACAAAGTCCGATTCGCGAAATAGACTATCCAGGTCCACCAGTGTCACGCCAAGCGGAGCCACTGATTCCTGGGTCACGTAAGGATCGCAGGCGATGTGCTTCATGCCCAAAGGCGCTGTCAGCCGGAACAGTTCCGAGCCGATATTGCCCACGCCGATGGAGCCCAGCACCCGGCCGGAAAGGCCGGGACCCATATGGTTCGCCCGCTCGTTCCAGCGACCTGCGCGCGTCAGGCGATCCTTGACCAGCACTTTCTGCGCGAGCATGAGGATGAACGTCAACTCGGACGTCGCGACCGGGCGGCGCACGCCATCAGGCGTGATGGCGATGATTACGCCGTTCTCGGTGCATGCCGCCACGTCGACCATGTCGTAGCCCACGCCAAAGCGGGCGATCAGCTTCAGCTTGCGATCTGAGCCGGAAACAGTGTGGCGCGTCACTTTGGCCAGCATCACGGCCAGCGCATCATACTTTGCGGCAGTCGCTGGGGTCAGTTCCGCTTCGTATTCCGGCAAGAACGCATAGTCGATGCCCGCATCCCGCAAGATCGTCAGCGCCGATACTGCAAAGAGCGGCTGGCCGCTGGGCCCGATATTGTCCTTCGTGATGCCGACGCGAAACTTTGCCTGCGCCATAGGTTCGTCTCTCCACTATCGCGAGACTGCCGGTGCAATTACTTCCGCTTGGCCGTCACCGTTCCCTTCAGCGCTTCCAGTGTTCCCAGTCCTTGCTTCAATGCCCCCTGCAGCAGCATGGAATCAATGCCCATGGCGAACAGCCGGAAACCCTTGTCCCAATAGTCACGGCTCCATTGATCGTCGCCTGTCGCACACGCGAGCACCTTGCCGTGCTTCTGGGCAGCAGTGGTCATTTTCGCAATGGCGCTGACATATTTCGGATGATCGAACTGTGCGGGAATGCCGAGGAAATTCGTCAGATCAAAGTGGCCTAGCCAAAGCACGTCGACACCTGGCACCGCCGCTATCTCCTCGACGTTGTCAATTCCTTCCGCGGTCTCGATAAGGCACATGACCAGCGTCCGCTCATTGGCTACCTTGATTTTGTCGGCAACGCTGCCGCCGACATAGTCGTCCGACGCAAATCCGAAAGCCGCCCCGCGTCGTCCGGCCGGTGGATAGCGTGTGCATGAAACGATGTGGCGCGCCTCGTCGGCCGATCCAACCATTGGCGCCATGATGCCCATGACACCGAGATCGAGCGCGCGTGAAATATAGTGATACTGATTCGCCGGCACTCTTGCCATCGGCACCAGGTCGAGCCCCCGGCAGAGTGCAGCCTGATCCTTGAGCGTTTCATAGCTCGTACCGGCATGCTCCATGTCGATCAGCAGAAATTCCGCGCCGCAGGACTTCACGATCTGCGGTAGACCGGGCACCAGGAATTCCCAACCGAACGCTCCGAAAACCGGCTCACCCTTCAGCAGCTTTCCTTTTACGGGATTGGTTCTCATTTTTCGCTCCGGGGCCGTCAAGCGTGGAATTTTCCCGTCCACGCCGGATGCCGCAACGCCGCGGTATCGACGATGAGATGGGGCTTGCGGCCATGCGCCAGGTCAACCGCCGCTTTGAACGCACTCTGACCGAGCAGACTCATGCATTCGTCGGTATGGCAGATGGCATGTGGTGCCACTATCACGTTATCCATTTTGAGCAGCGGATTGTCCGCAGAAACCGGCTCCTGCTCGAACACATCGATGGCGGCGCCGGCGATGCGATGGTTTTTCAACGCATCGATGAGTGCAGATTCCACAACCACTGGCCCGCGTGCGGTGTTGATGAAATACGCACTGGGTTTCATCAGTCCGAATTCCCGGGCGCCGATCAAACCACGCGTGCTGTCGTCGAGCAGGGTATTGATTGATACGTAATCCGCCTGCCTGAGCAACGTATCCTTGTCCACCATCGTAACGCCCAGCGAAGCGACGGAACTTTGCGGCACGTTCGGATCGCAACCCAGCAGCTTCATGCCGAATGGCTGGGCTAACTTGAATATTTCCCTGCCGATATTGCCAACTCCGATCACCCCCAGCGTGCGCCCCATCAGCCCGCTACCCAGATAATTGCCTTTTTCCGCCCAGCGCCCCTCGCGCGTAAGCCTGTCCTTGAGAAACATCCGATGCGCGAGCGCCAGCACAAAACCGATCACACTGGCTGCCACCGGACGTCGCACGCCATCCGGGGTGATGGTCAATAAAACGCCTTGATCGGTGCACGCGGCGACATCGACCGTATCGTAGCCGACACCAAAGCGCGCGATCAGCTTGAGCTTGCGATTGCTACCCGACAAAGTGTTGCGCGTGACTTTCGCGGACATCAGGCATATGGCATCGTATTCAGCAGCGTACTCGGGGGGAATCTCGGAGACCTTGTCTGGAAGGAATTCCCATTCCACGGCGGAATCCTTCAGGACGTTGAAAGCCTCTTCGCCAAAAATAGTCCCGTTCGCGGTGATCGCATCGCGCGAGATTCCAATCTTGAACTTGGTGGACATGGCATCTCCCTATCTCTCTTTATGGACAGCGGTCCTCGCGGCGAGGTGAAGCACGCATCTCGTTAAAGTGCTATTCAAAGCACTGGTTTTACATCGCCGCGCTGAAGGCGCCATCTGTTACCAGAATGTGGCCGTTGACGAATGAGGCTTCGTCCGATGCCAGAAAGACCGCCACCGGACCGATTTCATGCAGCCCGCCCCAGCGCCCTGCCGGCGTGCGTTTGCAAACCCAGTCGTTGAACTCCTTGTTCTCGATCAGGGCGGTATTCATTTCCGTTGCAAAATAACCCGGCGCAATTGCGTTCGCCGTGATGTTGTGCGGCGCGAGTTCGATGGCCAGTTCGCGGGTCAGCGCGTGTACGGCTCCTTTGCTTGCGATATAAGCTGAAATAGTTGGACGGGCAAGAATCGCGCTGACCGATCCGGTCATGATGATACGGCCCCGGCGTGCCGGGATCATGACTTTCGCCGCTTCCTTGGCAAGCGCCCAGACGGCCGTCAGGTTCGTGTCAATGACACGCTGAAAGTCGGCGGCCTCGAACTCCGTAATGGGCTTGCGGTGTTGAATGCCCGCATTGGCCACAAGAATGTCGAAGCGACCGTGTTTTCGGACAGCGCCCTGAATACTGGCTTCCCCTGCAGCGTGGTCGGTGACATCGAAGGCAGCCGCTTCGCTTTTGAGGCCTTTGGCGGTCAGTTCCCTGACCCGGTCTTTCACCGCGGATGCGTCGCGCGCATTCAGGATCACATGCGCGCCGGCGGTTGCCAGCGATTGCGCCATTGCCCAACCCAGGCCGCGCGAAGCGCCGCTGACCAGGGCAACCTTGCCGCTAAGATCAAACATCGTGCGTCCTCCAAATCCTGTTGTTATTGTTCGTTCTGTGCGCTGGTGAAGATGTTTACGTCCCATCACGCTTCATGTCGGCCACGCTGGCACGGCGCGCAGTCAGGGCATGTACTGCCCGCCATTGACCTCCAGGATCTGCCCGGTCATGTAACCGCTGAGTTGCTCGGAAGCCAAAAACAGAAATGCGCCGGCGCATTCTTCCGCGGTTCCGAGACGATTCATCGGAATGGTCGCTTTGAAGCCCTCGAGCATTTGCGGCGTCGAATAGCGGTCATGGAACGGAGTCGCGATTACTCCAGGTGCAACTGCGTTGACCCGGATCTTGTCCTTCACCAGTTCCTTTGCCAGTCCGTGCGTGATGGTGCTGACAAAACCCTTCGACCCGGCGTAGAGCGATGCGCCTGGCCCGCCGCCATGGCGTGCGGCGACCGAAGTCACATTGATAATCGATCCGCCGCTACCTTGTTTGCGCATGTACTGCGCAGCGGCGCTGGTGCAGATCATTGCCGACCGCACGTTCAGGTTGACAACTTCGTCGAACAACTGGTCGGTGATCGTCTCAATCGGCGCACGCTGCACCAGACCGCCCGCATTGTTGATCAACACATCGATGCGGCCGTAGCCAGCTACTGCCTTGTCCACTATCTCCCTGCAGACAGCGGATTGCGTTACGTCGCCGCCGACCAGCATCGCCCTGCCGCCAGCCTTTTCCACTTGCGCCGCGACTTTTTCGGCTTCCGCTTTGCTCTTGTTGTAATGCACGGCCACCTTGGCACCATTCTTTCCAAAGGCAATCGCGGCGGCCGCGCCGATGCCCGTGCTGGCTCCAGTAATAAGCACGACCTTGTTCTTCAGATCTTCGATCACTGCTGCCCTCTCCGGAACGGTTACGGCGTTACCCGATTAGTAATGAAATATATTTTTGTCGTTGGGCCTTTGTTCGTCAGGGCAGAAGCACGGTGGAACCCGTCGTCTTGCGTGCTTCCAGGTCGCGATGCGCTTGCGCAGCATCCTGCAATCGGTAGGTCTGGTTGATTTCGATTTTGACCTTGCCCGACTTCACGACATCGAACAGTTCCTTCGCGCCGGCTTCCAGGTCCTGGCGGCGGGCCGTATAAACCATCAGCGAAGGCCGCGTCACATAGAGTGAACCTTTCGCAGCCAGCAGATTGAGGTCGAAAGCCGACACCGGACCTGAGCCGTTGCCGAAAATGCACAGCAGGCCGCGTGGCTGCAGGCAGTCCAGTGAACCCATGAAGGTGTCTTTGCCAACGGAGTCGTACACCACCGGCACTTTCCGGCTGCCGGTAATTTCTTTCACGCGCTCGACAAAATTTTCTCTTGTGTAGACGATGGTATGGTCGCATCCGTGCGCTTTGGCGATTCTGGCTTTGTCATCCGAGCCTACCGTGCCTATTACGGTCACGCCCAGCGCCTTCAGCCATTGACAGGCGATGAGTCCCACACCGCCCGCCGCGGCATGAAACAAAACGGTTTCGCCTTTCTCTACCCGATAGACTCGACGAAGCAAATACCACACCGTGAGCCCTTTGAGCATCATTGCTGCAACTTCGTTGTCCGATATTCCTTCGGGCACCTTCACCAGGCGGTCGGCGGGAATCAGGCGCGATTGCGAGTACGCTCCAGGCGGCCCTCCGGCGTAACCCACGCGATCGCCAGCCTTGACACTCGTCACGCCTTTGCCGACGTCTTCCACTACGCCGGCAGCTTCCAGGCCGATGCCGCTCGGAAGAGGCATCGGATACAGGCCAGAGCGGTGATAGGTGTCGATGAAGTTCAGGCCGATCGCGGTATTGCGGACCCGCGCTTGTCCGTCCGCCGGATCGCCTACTTCGACATCATCGAGCTGGAGGACTTCCGGCCCGCCAGTCTTGTGGAAACGTATCGCCTTTGCCATGTCTGCTCCCGGATATTTGTATTTTTAAAATGGATGCCGCTATCGGCCAGGGCCGATTCATCTTGGTGCTGGCACCGGAATACCGGTCAATATGTCCTGTAACTGGTTGTCTATGCAATCCATGCTGCGTTCCCACACCGGACAGGACGGCAGCTGCAGCTTATCTCATTCGCACCAGCTTCAGATCTGCCTCACGTTGGGACATGAGTCGAATGAAATTGCGGATCTGCGGGTAAACCGTTTCGCGGAATTTGCGCCCGCTGAAAATGCCGTAATGGCCGAGCCCTTTCGCCAGCAGATGTTTGCGCTTTTCCGCAGGAATGTTACGCGCTAGCGTTTGAGCGGCTTCCGTCTGGCCATTGCCCGAAATATCGTCCAATTCACCTTCAATGGTAAACAGCGCAGTCTTGCGGATGGTCTCAGGCCGCACCAGGGAGCCTCGCACCGACCAATTCCCCTTCGGCAACTGGAATTCCTGGAATACGACCTTGATGGTGTCCAGGTAGTACTCCGCCGGCATATCCAGAACAGCATTGTATTCGTCGTAGAAGTTGCGATGTGCGTCAGCGCTATCGCCGTCGCCGCGTATCAGGTGATTGTAGAATTGCCTGTGCGCATTCATGTGACGGTCAGGATTCATCGCCAGAAAACTCGCATGCTGCAAAAACCCGGGATAGACCTTGCGCATGAATCCAGGGTAATTCCCCGGCACGCGCATGATCACGCGGTCGGAAAACCAGGAATGCGGCCGTCCCGCCGCAAAATCGTTCACCGAAGTGGGATTGCGGCGTGTATCGATCGGTCCACCCATCATGATCATCGCCTTGGGCACGGCCGGATCGTTTTGCGAAGCCATCAAGGACACCGCGCCCAGCACCGGTACAGTCGGCTGGCATACCGACATCACATTCAGCTGTGGCGAAAGCGCTCTGATGAACTCGCAGATATAGTCGACATAATCGTCGAGGTGAAATGGACCGGCTGCCAACGGCACCATCTTTGCATCCGCCCAGTCCGTAATCCAGACATCGTGGTCGACCAGCGCAGTGCGCACTGTATCGCGCAACAGGGTTGCATAGTGACCGGACAGCGGCGCGACAATCAACAACTTGGGCTGCGCAACGTCAAGCGACTTGCGAAAATGCAGCAGTTGGCAGAACGGCTTGTCGATTGCGATTTCGCGCGTAACAGTCACGCGTTCTCCATTGGAAATCACTTCATCGATGCCCCATTCGGGTTTCGGATAGCGCCGCAGGAGCCGCACGAACATTTCACTATTGGCGGATATTGTGCGCGACACCGGCGTGTAAGCCAGCGGACTCAACGGATTGGTAAAAAAGTGGCGGGTGGTATCGGCCCAGACAACGGCGGGGGCCATCACTGTTTTGTGGAACTCATGCAGCTGATAAATCATTGGGCCTCGTTTTCGGAGTTCGGCAAAGCAAAACCGATCTCTCAAATATGGAACGCTGTAAAAACCGGCTCATCGACTGTAAAGACTCCGTCATGGAGCGTCAAGAAACCATTGATGGCCTGTACATGCGTTACAACGGCCCGAGCGCAGGTTCCTGCATCGCAGCCACCTGCTCTCGAAGCTGCAGGATCTGGTCCTGCCAGTATTTCGTACTATGGAACCATGGGAACGCTGCGGGGAATGCCGGATCCTGCCACCGCCGTGCCAGCCAAGCCGAATAATGAACCAGCCGCAAGGTGCGCAATGCTTCCGTTAGGCCGATTTCGCGCCGATCGAGTTCCGCAAAGTCCTCATAGCCCGAAAGGACCTCAGAGAGTTGTCTCGTCATCGCAGCCCGGTCGCCCGATAGCAGCATCCACAGGTCTTGCATCGCAGGTCCCATGCGCGCGTCGTCAAAATCAACAAAGTGCGGGCCATCGTCAGTCCACAGCACATTTCCCGGATGGCAGTCGCCGTGCAGCCGTAGGCAACGGACAGTCCCGGCACGTTCAAAACAGTCATGCACGCCGCACAGTGCCTGATCAAGGACACTGGCATAGGCATCGCGCAAGTCGTCTGGAATCCAGCCGCCTTCGATCAGATATCGGCCCGGCTCTTCTCCGAAAGTCTCGATGTCGATCGCTGGTCGCTCGATAAAGGGCCCGATCGCCCCTACCGCATGGATCCGGCCGATGAACCTTCCCAGCCACTCGAGGGTATCAGCGTTGTCCAATTCGGGCGCGCGACCTCCGCGGCGCGGGTACAACGTGAAACGAAATCCCCCAAAGGTATGCAGCGTCTCATTTCGAGCGACCAATGGCGCGACTGCCGGAATCTCACGCTGTGCAAGCTCTATGGAGAAAGCATGCTCTTCGAGTATCTGTGCGTCGGTCCAGCGCGCAGGACGGTAGAATTTGGCTATTACGGGCGCCGCATCCTCAAGCCCGACCTGATAGACCCTGTTCTCATAACTGTTCAACGCAGCCAGGCGTCCATCGGTGCGGAATCCGGCCGAGTCAATCGCATTCAAAATCACATCGGGGGTCAAACCCGCATAGGGCGCGTCCGTTTTCATATTGCGATTGTAACGACATGACGTACGCAATCTCTTTCGTTAAAGTGTTGTTGCCGGAACCCACCGCATCCACTAGATTCAGAGAGGTGCTCCCTTGCACACCGCCATCCGCGTTTGCGTTATTGCCATTGCGTTTTTAATTGGAGGCGTTTGCATGGAGGCCAACGCCAGTGACGCAGACATCAAGTCCAGAATCTCCGCACTGATCACCGAAGAATTCATGATCGCGTCCGATACGCCGGGAATCCAGCTGTACGTGCGGAACAAACGTCCGCCACAGTCAGCGACGGCGAAAGATCGGGTGCTGCTGTACGTGCACGGCGCGACTTATCCGGCATCGACAGCCTTTGACCTTGCCCTGGAAGGCATGTCGTGGATGGATTACATCGCCGCACAGGGCTGGGATGTGTATCTGCTCGACCTGCGCGGCTACGGCCGTTCCACGCGGCCGGCTCAAATGGAGCAGCCGCCCGAGGCTAATGCGCCGATCGTGACCACCGACGTTGCAGTTCGTGATGTGGCGACCGCGGTCGACGCTATCATGAAGCGGCGTAATGTACCGACAGTCAGTTTGCTCGGCTGGTCCTGGGGGACTTCCATCATGGCCGCGTACACAGCGAACCATAACGAGTCAGTCAATAAACTCGTGCTGTATGCGCCGCTTTGGTTGCGTACCACGCCGGGCGTGATCGGCGGCGATGGACCGCTCGGCGCCTATCGCACCGTAACCAAGGAAAACGCCAAAAAGCGCTGGCTGAACGGTGTGCCAGAGGA
>DATMZQ010000358.1:0-20041 GCA_035573615.1 Burkholderiales bacterium
AAAGCCGATGTCAGCAGCCTTGTTAAGGCAAGCGTGTCGGGTGAGGCTTTGTTGCCGCCGGTGCGGCAATGGATCGAGCGTCGCGGCATTACGGTTCACCAATGCTACGGGACTGCTGACCTTGGGCTCATTGCGTATGAGACCGAACCCATGGGCGGG
The DNA here is from genome assembly GCA_035573615.1 of Burkholderiales bacterium. Lineage (GTDB taxonomy): Bacteria > Pseudomonadota > Gammaproteobacteria > Burkholderiales > JACQAP01 > JACQAP01. The sequence goes on from DATMZQ010000358.1 coordinate 160, forward strand.
CTGGTGGTCGACGAAGGCGTCATTGTAGAAATCGTGCGGCCGGGAACCGGCGACCCGGTGGCTGCAGGAGACGTGGGCGAAGTAGTGGTGACAAGTTTGTGCATGGAGTATCCGCTGATCCGCTTTGCTACCGGAGATTTGTCGGCTGTCGCGCCAGGCGTTAGTGCGTGCGGACGCACCAATATGCGCATCAAGGGATGGATGGGGCGCGCCGACCAGACTACCAAAGTAAAAGGGATGTTTGTCCACCCGTCCCAAGTTGACCAAGTCGTCAAACGCCATGCCGAGATACTCAAAGCGCGGCTGTCGGTTGAACATGATGCCGAGGGCAACGATTGCATGCGGTTGCGCTGCGAAGTGCGTGACCGGCCCGACGGACTGTCGAAGGCAATCGCCGACAGCGTGCGTGATGTCTGCAAGCTGCGCGGGGAGGTGGAATTTGCGGACATCGGCTCATTACCCAACGACGGCAAGATAATCGAAGACCTGCGTAAATACGATTGAACCTGGTGCCGCGCGCCGCGGTTAGCCACTCAAAATTTCACGGAGTAGCAATGTCGAACGGCCCAATCAGCAAATATCCGGTTCCGAAACTGCAAGAGTTGCCTGAAGACATTCGCGCCAGGATGCTGGAGGTGCAGCAGAAGGCTGGCTTCATTCCAAACGTGTTCGCGACCCTGGCCCACCGGCCGGAGGAGTTTCGCGCCTTCTTCGCATATCACGACGCGCTGATGCTGAAGCAATCCGGGTTGTCCAAGGCCGAGAAAGAAATGATCGTCGTTGCCACCAGCGGGCTTAGCCAGTGTCCGTACTGCGTGATCGCTCACGGCGCAATTCTGCGCATTTATGCAAAGGACCCACAACTCGCGGATTTGGTGGCAATCCATCATCGCAAGGCTGACCTGACGCCGCGCCAGAGCGCCATGCTGGATTTTGCGTGCAAGCTTTCGCGCACGCCCGAAGCCGTGACCCAAACCGACCACGATATGTTGCGCAACCACGGATTCAGTGCAGAAGATATCTGGGACATCGGAGGCATCACGGCTTTTTTCGCCCTGTCGAACCGAATGGCTCACTTGATCGACATGCAACCGAACGACGAATTTTATTTGATGGGTCGGCTCCCTCCTGCGGCCAAATGACGCAGCGCAACGCCCTACGCTCAGAAAAGCCGCTCTGTTCTGCGGTGCTATAATTTTTTAAACAACGGGAACCGCGCCACAAACGCTTCAGTCCCTCGAATCATCAGTTGTAACCTTATCAAGGTAGAGCCATGGCAGCACTTCCGGATGACGATCCGCAAGAAACAAACGAGTGGCTGGACGCGCTCGATGGAGTTTTGCAGCATGAAGGTCCCGAGCGGGCCCACTACATTCTCGAGCAACTCATAGAAAAAGCGCGGCGTTCCGGCGCGTATCTTCCGTATAGCGCCAATACCGCGTACATCAACACGATTCCGCCGGGGCAGGAAGAGCGTTCCCCGGGCGACCATGAACTCGAACACCGCATTCGATCGTACGTCCGCTGGAACGCCGCCGCGATGGTGCTCAGGGCGAACAAGCACTCATCGGAACTCGGTGGCCATATCGCGAGCTTTGCGTCGGCCGCAACGCTGTATGACGTAGGATTCAATCATTTCTGGCACGCGCCGTCCGCAAATCATGGTGGCGACATGATTCTCGTGCAGGGCCACTCGGCGCCGGGCGTCTACGCACGCGCGTTCATGCTCGGGCGGCTGTCTCGCGAGCAAATGGACAACTTTCGCCAGGAAGTAGATGGCAAGGGGCTGTCTTCCTATCCACACCCATGGCTGATGCCCGATTTCTGGCAATTCCCGACGGTGTCGATGGGATTGGGTCCGATAATGGCGATCTATCAGGCGCGCTTCATGAAGTATCTGCAGGATCGCGGCCTCGCCGACACCACGGGCCGCAAAGTGTGGTGCTTCCTCGGCGACGGCGAAGTTGACGAGCCGGAATCCATGGGCGCGATTGGCGTGGCCGCGCGCGAGAAACTGGACAACCTGATTTTCGTCGTGAACTGTAACCTGCAGCGCCTGGATGGTCCGGTGCGCGGCAATGGCAAAATCATCCAGGAACTCGAAGCGGATTTCCGCGGCGCTGGTTGGAATGTGATCAAGGTTATCTGGGGCTCGTATTGGGATCCGCTGCTGATGAAGGACAAAAACGGCACGCTGGTCAAGCGCATGGAGGAAGCCGTCGACGGCGAGTACCAGACGTTTAAATCCAAGGATGGCGCCTACGTGCGCAAGCATTTCTTCGGCAAGTATCCGGAGCTGCTGGAAATGGTCGCCAATATGTCGGATGACGATATCTGGCGCCTGAATCGCGGCGGGCATGACCCGCACAAGATCTATGCTGCCTACGCATCTGCGGTGAAGACCGAAGGCCAGCCCACGGTAATCCTCGCCAAGACCATCAAGGGCTATGGAATGGGCGAGGCTGGCGAAGCGCAAAACATCACGCACCAGCAGAAAAAAATGGGTACGACTTCGCTGCGCGCGTTTCGCGATCGCTTCAACCTGCCGGTGGCCGACGACAAACTCGAAGACATGCCTTATCTCACGTTCGAGGAAGGCTCGGCCGAACTGGACTACATGCGCAAGCACCGCGAAGCGCTGGGCGGCTATCTGCCAGCGCGCAGACGCAAAGGCGACACGCTCGACATCCCGCCGTTGTCGGCCTTGGAACCGCTGCTGAAATCCTCGGAAGAACGTGAATCCTCGACCACCATGGCGTTCGTGCGCATTCTGAATATTCTGGTCAAGGATAAAAGCATCGGCAAGCGTGTGGTCCCTATCGTGCCGGATGAGTCGCGCACCTTCGGCATGGAAGGCATGTTTCGCCAATTGGCAATCTGGTCTTCGGTCGGCCAGCTGTATACGCCGCAGGACGCCGACCAATTGATGTTCTACAAGGAGGACAAACACGGTCAGATTTTGCAGGAAGGCATCAACGAGCCGGGCGCCATGTCATCGTGGATCGCTGCCGCGACGTCTTACTCAAACCACGGCGTGACCATGATTCCGTTCTACATCTATTATTCGATGTTCGGATTCCAGCGCGTGGGTGACTTGGCCTGGGCGGCCGGCGATCAGCGCGCCCGGGGCTTTATGCTGGGCGGGACATCCGGGCGGACTACGCTGAACGGCGAAGGCCTGCAGCACGAAGACGGCCACAGCCACATCCTGTCATCGACGATTCCGAATTGCATATCGTACGACCCGACCTACGCTTATGAAGTAGCCATCATCATTCAGGACGGCCTGCGCCGCATGTTCAAGGAGCAGGAGGACGTTTTTTATTACATCACGCTGCTGAACGAAAATTATGTCCAGCCCGCTATGCCCAAAGGGATGGAAGATGGCGTTATCAAGGGCATGTACCGGCTTTCGGAAGGCAAGGGCAAGAAAGATGCTCCGCGCGTGCAACTGCTCGGCAGTGGTGCCATCCTGCGCGAAGTTGTGGCCGCGCAGGATCTGCTGGAGAAGGACTTTGGCATCGCAGGCGATGTCTGGAGCTGCCCCAGCTTCAACGAATTGCGGCGCGAGGGGCTTGCAGTGCAGCGCTGGAACCTGCTGCACCCCGAAGAAAAGCCGCGCGAAACTTATGTCGGCCGTTGCCTGAACTCCGCGCCCGGCCCCGTCGTCGCAGCAACCGACTATATCAAATTGTTTGCCGATCAGATCCGACCATTCATCTACAAGCATTACGTGGTACTCGGCACGGATGGCTATGGACGATCAGATTATCGCCGGCAGCTGCGCAAATTTTTCGAGGTGGACCGCTACTATGTTGCCGTTGCAGCCTTGAAAGCGCTGGCCGACGAAGGAAGCATTCCTGCTTCCACGGTCACCAAGGCAATAAAGAAATACGGTCTCGATCCCGACAAGCCAAATCCCGCGACGGTATGAAACGACAAAATGCAGAACGGGCATGTGGAGACTTGGAGCATGCGCGATCGTGCAGTTATCCTCCCATTTCGCTTTTGCGTTTACTCACCCGTCATTATTCATCCAGTCCAACGAGCAGAATAAATTAAAACATGGGCAGCCTCAGAGACGTCCTCGTCCCCGACATCGGTGACTTCAAAAACATCCCGGTCATTGAAGTCCTGGTCAAACCAGGAGACAGCGTCAAGGCAGAGGACTCGCTGATCACGCTCGAGTCCGACAAGGCGACCATGGAAGTGCCGGCCCCGTTCGCCGGTGTGGTCAAGGAATTGAAAATCAAAACGGGCGATAAGGTCTCGGAAGGGGCAGCCATTTTAAGTTTGGAAGTCAGCGAAGCCGGCGCTGCGCAGCCGAGTACGGCCCCTGCCGCGCCGCAGAAGCCTGCGCCCGCTCCTGCGCCGGTTGCGCCCACCCAGATGGCTCCTCCGGCATCCCTCGCTCCGCCCACATCCCAACTGCAAGCGGCTGCCGCACCCGCGACCATCAACGAAGAAGGCTTTTCGCGTGCACATGCCAGCCCGTCGGTGCGGCGCTTTGCTCGAGAGCTGGGCGTTGACCTTGGCCGCGTCAAAGGAAGCGGGCCGAAGGAACGCATTCTCAAGGAGGATGTCGCCGGCTTCGTAAAGTCTGCACTGGCGCAAACGTCAGCTGGAGGCGGTGGCGGCCCGAGTTTGCAGCTGGGACTTCCGGCCTGGCCCCAGGTCGACTTCGCAAAATTCGGTCCCGTGGAAAATCTGGCGCTGTCGCGCATCCGGAAAATCTCCGGTCCCGCCCTGCATCGCAACTGGGTTTCCATTCCGCATGTCACGCAGAATGATGAAGCGGATATCACAGAGCTGGAGGCGTTTCGCAAGAGCATGGCGGATGAAGCGCAGAAGCAGGGGGTCAAGTTAACCCCGCTCGTGTTCATCATGAAAGCCGTTGTCGCCGCGCTGAAGAACCACCCGGAATTCAACGCCTCGCTGGCCCCATCGGGCGATGCGTTGATTGTGAAGCGCTATTACCATATCGGCGTGGCAGTAGATACGCCGGGCGGTTTGGTGGTTCCCGTTGTACGCAACGTCGATCAGAAGGGCATTCTGCAATTGGCGAAGGAGCTCGCCGAAACCAGCACCAAGGCCCGCGAAGGGAAGCTTGGCCCGGCTGACATGCAGGGTGGCACGTTTTCCATATCGAGCCTGGGCGGCATCGGCGGAAGCCACTTCACGCCTATTATCAATGCACCCGAAATCGCCATTCTCGGGGTGTCGAAATCGGCCATGAAGCCTGTCTGGAAGGATGGGCAATTCGTGCCGCGGCTGATCATTCCATTATCACTCTCCTATGATCATCGGGCGGTGGACGGCGCCCAGGGTGCGCGCTTCATTACCAATCTGACCACCATCCTGTCGGACCTCCGGCGCGTGCTGTTGTGATGCATGCGGCCGCACAGCGGGCGCAACGCCCTTGACCGATTATCGGTCACCGTTCAGCGACGATTGAATTCCGCCTCCCCCATCGGCGTATTGGGCGGGACTTTCGATCCCGTCCACATGGCCCATCTACGCGTGGCCGAGGAGTTCGCCGACGCTATTGAGCTGGCCAAAGTGCGATTCATTCCGACCGGCACGCCACCCCACCGTGGCATCCCGCGTGTGGCCGGGGCGCACCGCCTGGAAATGGTGCGCCTGGCGATCAATGGCAATCCGCGTTTCGAAGCAGACGATCGGGAAATCCGCCGGGAAGGCGTCTGCTATACATTCGATACGCTCAATGAGCTAAGGGCTGAACTTGGAACACGTCCACTCTGTCTCTTGATGGGATCAGATGCGTTTTCTACGCTGACAAGCTGGCATCGCTGGGAGGAATTATTCGACCTTGCCCATATAGTAATCGCGCATCGGCCAGGGTTGTCGGCGCAGCTGCTGCAGTCGTCTCTGCCCGGGCCGCTTCGCAAGATTTATTTGCAGCGGTTGTCCGCGTCGACCCGCATCCTGCGGCGGGACAGCGCGGGAGCCGTTTACGTCATGCAAGTCACGGCGCTGGATATCGCGGCAACCCAAATCCGCGGACTGCTCGCCAGGGAAGGCAGTGCGCGCTATCTGGTCCCGGAAGCCGTTCTCGATTACATTGACCGCAATAGTCTATACAAGGAACGCGATGCACGTTGAAGCCGTGAAACAAGCCGCCGTCGAGGCGCTGGAGGAAATCAAGGGGAAGGACATTACCGTCCTGGATGTGAGGAAAATGACCTCCCTGTTCGATTACATGATCGTAGCGACAGCAGAATCAGCGCGACAGACAAAAGCGCTAGCAAGGAACGTTCAGGAGAAACTCAAGCATCTGGGCGTACGCGTGCAGGGACTGGAAGGGGAAAAGACCGGTGAATGGGTGCTGGTGGACCTGGGCGACATAATCGTGCATGTTATGCAGCCGGCGGTACGGGCTTACTACAACCTGGAGCAATTATGGGGAGGCAGGCCGCCATCGCCGCATTCCACCACCTGGAGAAATGTCCCTGGCGCTGAACCGCCTGCGGCGCTGTAGTCCTGAAGCAGCCAGGTGAAGCTGCATATTCTGGCAGTTGGCAACAAACCGCCGGATTGGGTCGCGGCCGGTTTCGCCGAATATGCCCGGCGCATGCCCCGCGGAGCGCGCATTGAACTTACCGAAATCAAACCCGCCCCGCGCGGCCAGCAGGCGGCGTCCCCCGCTCTGGTTGCCCGTATCCTGAAGGCGGAAAAATCCCGTCTGGTTGCTGCCATTCCGGCCGACTGTGTAAGAATAGCGCTGGACGAACACGGCAAACCGTTGCGGACCGCCGACTTGGCCCGCAAACTGGCTGCGTGGATAGAGGGAGGAAGGGACGTCGCTTTCGCGATTGGCAGCGCGGACGGGTTGGACCCGGACTTCAAAGCTAATGCCGATTTGCTGTTGAGTGTATCGGCAATGACGCTGCCGCATGCCATGGTGCGGGTGTTGCTAGCCGAGCAGCTTTATCGCGCCATGTCGATGATTCAGAATCACCCTTATCACCGGGAATAGCGAATAACGCCAATCCGGCGTGAACGAACTTACAAACCGAACACCCGTGCCCGCGCTGGAAAAACACATATACCTTGCTTCGCGCAGTGCGCGGCGCCGCGACCTGCTCAAGCAAATGGGCGTGAACTTCGAAATGCTGCTTCTGCGCGAGGGTGCGGGCCGGGATGCGGATTTCGATGAAGCGCAGATCGCCAACGAATCCCCGCGCGAATATGTCATGCGGCTCGCCCGGCTTAAAGCAGAAGCGGGATGGCTGCGTCTGGAACAGCGGCGACTGATGCGCCATCCGGTGCTGGCAGGCGATACAACGGTAGCTTTCAACAACATCATCTTGGCCAAGCCCAAGGACCGCGAAGATGCGGTGGCCATGCTGAAGCAGCTCTCCGGGACGACGCACGAGGTCTATACCGCCGTGGCAGTCAAATTCCACGATGCGCTGCAGGAGGCGCTCTCAGTGACCGAAGTGCGCATGCGAGTGCTGACCGACGACGAAATCAGACGCTATGTTGCCAGCGGCGACCCGATGGACAAGGCCGGTGCATACGGCATCCAGGGCAAGGCTTCGATGTTCATCGAATCCATCAATGGCAGCTACAGCGGCGTGGTTGGATTGCCGATGTACGAAACTTCGCAACTGCTGACACATTTCGGCTTTCAGTTGCTGTGAACGAAGAAATACTCATCAATGTCACCCCGCAGGAAACCCGGGTCGCGGTGATGCAGCAGGGTGTCGCCCAGGAATTGCACGTCGAGCGCAGCGCCAGCCGCGGCATCGTCGGCAATATCTATGTTGGGGAAGTCAGCCGCGTATTACCCGGTATGCAATCGGCATTCATCCAGATCGGCCTGGATCGTGCCGCGTTCCTGCACGTCGCCGACATCTGGTCGCACCGCCAGAACCAGGAAGAGACCAGGCCGATCGAGCGCATTTTGCAAGACGGGCAACGGCTGCTGGTGCAGGTTATCAAGGATCCGATTGGCACCAAAGGCGCTCGACTGTCGACGCAGATCAGTATCGCCGGCCGCCTGCTGGTTTATTTGCCGCAGGAATCGCACATCGGCATATCGCAGCGCATCGAAGACGAAAACGAGCGAGCGCTGCTGCGCGAAAAACTGCAGCACCTGGTTCCACCGGAAGAGCGCGGGGGCTATATCGTGCGCACCATGGCCGAAACCGCAAGTGAGAAGGAACTTGCCGCGGACGTCGGTTATTTGCGCAAGCTATGGTCCGATATCGAGGAGAAGTCGCGCGCCATTGCCGCGCCGGCTCTGCTCTATCAGGACCTGAGCCTTTCGCAGCGGGTACTGCGCGATTTCGTGAACGACGAAAGCGGGCGCATTCTGGTGGATTCGCGTGAAACGTACTTGCGCATGCAGGCATTTGCAACCGAGTACACACTGTCTTTTGTCGATCGCATTCATCACTACACCGGCGACAGGCCGTTGTTCGATCTCTACGGCGTCGAAGAGGAAATAGAACGCGCGCTTGCGCGCCGCGTGCCGCTCAAGTCCGGCGGTTATTTGATTATCGACCAGACCGAGGCCCTGACGACCATCGATGTCAACACGGGCGGTTTCGTCGGCGGACGGACCTTCGATGACACCATCTTCAAGACCAACCTGGAGGCCGCGCAAGTGATCGCGCGCCAGCTGCGGTTGCGCAACCTGGGCGGCATCATCATCATCGATTTCATCGACATGGATAACGAAGTACACCGCAATGCGGTCATTTCAGAATTCAAGAAAGCTTTGCTGCCCGATCGCACGCGCATGACAGTCAACGGCTTTACGCAGCTCGGACTGGTTGAAATGACCAGAAAACGCACGCGCGAGAGTCTGGCGCATATCTTGTGCGAACCGTGCCCAACCTGCCAGGCGCGCGGGGAGATCAAGACAGCGCAAACCGTCTGCTATGAGATCCTGCGCGAGCTGGTGCGCGAATCGCGCCAGTTCAACGCGCGCGAATTCCGTATTCTGGCTTCACAGAAGGTGATCGACATATTTCTTGACGAGGAATCGCAGAGCCTGGCGATGCTGGAAGAATTTATCGCCAAGCCGATTGCCCTGCAGGTGGAAAGCATCTACACCCAGGAACAGTACGATATCGTGCTGATGTAGTGGTGTTCGGCGCAGCCGCAGAGGCCACGTTGCCGTCTGTTTCCGGGCGCTTAAGCTGCACTAATCGGCGCAGCGACTTCCTCTAGCGATTTACGTTCCGCATCGACGCCATGGCGCAGTGCGACTGCCGCAGCAGCAACCACGAGTAATGCACCAACGACGTAGCCGATGAACACGCTGTCGCGGCTACCGGTCGCAATCAGCATGCCAAAGAAAGCCGGCGCAATAAAGCCGCCGATCCCCGTACCGACCGCGTAAAAGGCCGAAATGGACAACGCCCTCATTTCCAGCGGGAACACTTCGCTTACGGTGAGGTAAGCCGAACTCGCCGCGGCAGATGCCAGGAAGAATACCCCCGACCAGCATACGGTTTGCGTCACGGCATTGAGCCAACCCTGCATGAAGCCAAATCCGGTCGCGGCCAAGGCGACGCCGGACAGTCCATAGGTCAGCGCAATCATTCTGCGTCGTCCGAACCGATCGAATAGCGGACCGAGCAGCACGGGACCGAGGAAATTCGCAATCGCGAACGGGAAAATATAGCGGCCCACCTGCGACGCCGATACGCCTTGAAAACGCGTCAGGACCAGCGCGTAAGTAAAAAATATCGCGTTGTAGAAGAACGCCTGCGACACCATCAATGACAGGCCAAGCAGTGTGCGATTCGGATAGCGGCGCAGCAACAGATGAGCAAACTCGCTCAGCGACGGCTGTGGCCTTACGACTATGGAAAGCGTTCTGTCGGGCGGTTGCAGAGAGCCATGCTGCCTGGCAACGGCCAGCTCAATGCCGGCAACTGCTCGTTCAGCATCGTCCCGGCGGCCACGGATCAACAACCAGCGCGGGCTTTCGGGCACGTCACGGCGTACCAGCAGAATCGCAATCGCGAGCAGTGCGCCGAGCCCAAAGCCGATTCGCCAGCCCACATCCGCATGGAACAGCCTCGTGTCGAGCAACACCAGGCTCAGCCCGGCGCCAACAGCGGCGCCGAGCCAGAAGCTGCCGTTGATTGCGAGACTGACCCGTCCACGCACGCGTGCCGGAATCAGCTCATCGATTGCCGAATTGATCGCCGCATATTCGCCGCCGATGCCAAATCCAGTGAACAATCGGCACAACAGGAACGTCGTGAAGTTGTACGAAAAGGCGCTTGCCAGAGTGGCCGCCACATAGACCGCGAGTGTAAGAATAAACAGCCGCTTCCGGCCCGCAGAATCGACGAGTCGCCCGAAAAACAAGGCGCCGATGACGGCACCGCCGACATAACCCGAGCCGGCCCAGCCAATTTGCTCAGCCGTCAGGCCTAGCGTGTCGGGTCGTTCCAGCACGCTGCCGATCGACCCTACCAGGGTCACTTCCAGCCCATCGAGCATCCAGGCGATTCCGAGCGCAATCACCACGCGCCAGTGCCATGCTGACCAGGGTAAGCGATCAAGCCGGGCGGGAATGTTGCTGCTCAGGCGTTCCTGCACCATGTTCGCTCCCACAACGAATCCGGCGAATTCCCGGAATGAGAGCGTGGCGAATGTGGTAGTCCCAACAGGGCGCATCGCTCCGAAGCGGTTCGACTTGCGACCGCACGATAGGTTTCTTACGATCGATCAGGCTCGCCGCGTGCGCAGCACGCCAAGCGTCACGGCACCTGCAAGCAGCCCCCAAAACGCCGAACCGATTCCCAGCAATGTCACGCCGGACGCGGTCACCAGAAAGGTAATGAGCGCAGCCTCGCGTTCTTGTTCTGCCGCCATTGCAGCCGACAGACCGTTACCAATGGTCCCGATCAACGCAAGGCCCGCAATGGCTGCAACGAGCTCATGGGGAAACGCCGCAAACAGCGCGCCGACACTCGCGCCGAACAGGCCAATCAGCAGATAAAAGAAACCCGCAGCCATGGACGCGACGTAGCGGCGTTTGGGATCTTCTTGCGCTTCGCTTCCCATGCAGATCGCCGCTGTGATGGCGGCCAGGTTGATTGCAAATGCGCCGAATGGCGCTAACAGCACATTCGCCAGGCCGGTCCAACCCACGACGGGCGATATTGGTATCGGATAACCGGACGCGCGGATCACCGCTACACCCGGGACATTTTGTGAGGCCATGGTCACGACAAACAACGGCACTGCCACGCCGACGAGCGCGCTAAGTGAAAAAGCAGGCGTCACCCAAACCGGCGTGGCCAATTCGAACGTCACCGATTCCAGATGCAACGTGCCTTGCGCAACAGCAATCGCGATACCGAGCGCAAACGCCGCAATCACCGCGTAGCGCGGATGCTTGCGCCGCATGATCAGATACGCCGCGAACATCGCAAACGCCATCACGAACTGCGCTTTCATGACAACAAACAATTCCAGTCCGAAACGCAACAGCACGCCGGCCAGCATGCCGGACGCAATGGAAACCGGGATGCGATTCATGGCGCGTTCGAACCATCCTGAGAATCCTGCCAAGGTGATCATCAGCGCAGACACCAGAAACGCGCCAGTGGCCTGGGCCAGCGAGATTCCCGCCGCGGATGTAATGAGCATCGCTGCGCCGGGCGTTGACCATGCTGTAACAACCGGCATGCGATAGCGCAAGGACAAAGCCATGCAGGTCACGCCCATGCCGAGGCCGAGAGCCCACATCCAGGAAGCGATTTCGGTGCTTCCTGCCCCAACGGCGTGTGCCGCCTGAAATACGAGGACTCCAGAACTCGTGAAGCCAACCAGCACGGTCACAAAGCCCGCTACGACCGCAGAGAGGGAGATGTCCCGTAGCAGTGGCATATCAGCCCAAATTTTTGTTTTGTGCGCGAGCGCGCATCATCAGAGGATTTGGACACGACCGGTGCCGGATGACTCCAACCATGTCCGCGCAACTACTCGTTGCCAGGCGGATTCAAGCCACTTTGGCGACTTTTATTTGTGCAGGATCGCGCTGCAAGACATCGCGAATCTGCATGAGTTCTTCCACCTGCTTGCCAAACTGCAGCTTTTGCTGCTCGAGCTGCCGGACGCGTTCCTGCAGCGTATTGATGTCGCCTGCGACCTTGCGCAGGTTCTCAACCCTGCGCTCCAGCAACTTCTGATGTTCCTTTAGTTGCACGGAAAGCGGCGTCAAGGCGGAATTGACCCAGGCATCCAGTTCCAGGCGCAATTGAGTGAACAATTCACGCGCATGTGAAACCAGTCCACTGTAAAAACGGCGAACGAGAAAATGCTTCTCGGTCATCACATTGACCGGATCTTTGCAGAAACGCTCGGTATTCTGGTGCAGCGCATGCATGCGCAGGATATGACGCTCGAGATTCAGCGCCGGTGGTGTCATTTTTGGAAAGCCGTACAGTTTGTGAAACTCGCCGTAGACGCCATCGACGTAGTTGCGCGTTTCGGTGGCGAATTCCAGAATTTTTTCGGCCTGCCGTGAAAATGTATCGAATAAGGCCTGCATGCTGCGCATCAGTCCCGCCGTAGTCCAACTCCCCTCGATTGATGCAAGGCTGCGGCTCATCATTTCGTCGAGACGCTCTTCGGCCAGCGTGCCGAGCAGCACGTTACCCTGCTTGAACACTGTTGTGCTGGAGCGCTTGTAGCTTTCCATGTGCCGCATGTAATGGCCTTTGTCTTCTTCGAGCTTGGCAAGCAGCAGCTTCGCGAGATCGCGGTTCTTCCCGGATAGTCTGGACATCTCCTGCAACTCGCCTCGCGTACTGATGAGTTGCGCTGTGGCGCTCTGCAGGGACGTTTCCAGCATATTGCCAATTTCGCGCGACACGGCAGCGCGCAATATTTGCTGTTTCGACGGAATGACCTCTTCGGCCAGCAGCCGCTCAAGCACTTCGATCCTGCTCCTTGCCAACAGCGCCGCATCGCCGCGTATACGTCCAATCAAACCCTTTTGCGCAGACAATGCGATGACATGATCGCGCGGCAAACCCAATATTCTGGAAGTCTCGATCAGCTGGCGTTCAATCCCGATTTCAATCTGGTCGTCGCTTTTGAGATCGTCCCACATCAGATCAATCTTGTTGAGCACGGCAATCCGGCGGGTCACATAGTTCTGCACGTACTTTTGCCAGACGTCGAGATCGGACTTGGTCACGCCGGTGTCCATTGCCAGCAAGAACAGTACGGCATGTGCACTCGGGATCATGGATAGCGTCAGCTCGGGTTCGGTGCCGAGCGCGTTCAGGCCCGGCGTATCGAGAATGACCAGGCCTTTTTTCAGCAGCGGATGCGGATAGTTGACCAAGGCGTGGCGCCAGCATGGAATTTCGACCTTGCCGCCCTGCTTCACCACCACCGTGGTCGTCACGAAATCGGTTTCATCCAGCAGGCCGAGCAGGCTCGCCTCTTCCACGGTTACGGACTTCACCTGCGCGAGGCTCGACATCGCCGTCGCCATCTCTTCCTGAGAGGCGAGGTTTAGCTTGATCTTGACCCACTCCACCGGCTTGTGCTTCAACGCCGCGATGCTTTCGTCGCCTTTGCGCGACTCAATCGGCAACAGCTTGATATAGGGTTCTTCCGCCGAATCGAAGAAGATCTCCGTCGGGCACATGGTCGTGCGGCCCACGTCTGACGGCAGCAGCCGTTGCTTGAAATCCGAGAAGAACATCGCGTTGATCAACTCGGTCTTTCCGCGCGAAAATTCCGCAAGGAAAGCGAGGATCATGCGGTCGTTGCGCAGGCTTTCGACCAGGTCATAAATGCGCAGACTGCGCTGGATGTCGGCGTGGCCATGGTCCTCCAGCCAGTTCTGGTAGGACTGAATGCAATCGCGCAATTCGTCGCGCCATTGCTGGTATGCCGTTACCTGATTTTCGAGATCGCTGGTCATGAGTGCAGCAGTTGTTTCACCCGCGCCATGAGGGTTGCGCCCTGGCCGTAGATTTCGACAATTTTGGTGCGCCCGTGACTGCCACGGCGAATCATAACCCGCCCGCCCGGCAGATCAAACTTGTCCGCAAGGAATCGGAGCAGGCATTCGTTTGCCTTGCCTTCGACAGCCGGCGCGTTAAGCCGCACCTTGAGGTGTCCGCCATGAAGTCCCGCGAACTCGGTTCGCCTGGCATTGGGTTGCACATGCAAATTGAGGGTCAGCAGGCCACGATCCGGATGATATCGATACCAGGTATCGGGCACGGTAAAGTCAACAATCAGAGCATGCGGGTGATCGCCTGTTCCAGCGCACTCACCGGCCACATCAGCAATATCTGGCAGATCACCAGCACGAACAGCGGTGAAAGATCCACTCCGCCCACGGGCGCGACACGACGTTGGAATACGGACAGGAAAGGTCGGGTCAAGCTGGCCAGAACCGAGGTCGCCGGTCCACGCGGGGCAACGAAAGACAAGATGGCCTGCGCGAACACCGCCACCATGAGTATGTAGATGAACAGCTTCAGCAGATTCAGCGTTGACAACAGCATAAGTCCGACCACGGCCGAACCCACACCTGGCCCGACCTGGTAGCCTTTCAAAGCGAGCACACTGCTGACCAGAACTAATTCCGTGACCCAGGCCAGCAACAGCGTGGAAAGGTCATATCCCCACAAGCCCGGAACGACACGCCGAGTCGGCCGCACGATGAAATCCGTCAGTGCGGCGAGGAACTGCGACAATGGGTTGCGGGCGGGCGCACGTACCGTTTGCAAGTAAAAACGCATGAGCAGAGCCAACGAAAACAGGCCAAGGAATGTTTCCAGCAGGAATATCAGGACCTGGTTCATGTCGTCGGCCTTCGTGATGTGTTTGCGTTTTCAGGGTTTGCCAAAGTCGTCGCCAAGCTGGCTCGATCGACGGGCTGCGGCATGCACCGCTTCCACGATCTTGCTCTTGACCTGATTCGTTTCCATGGAACGCAATGCTGCTTCCGTAGTGCCGGCCTTCGAGGTCACGCGCGCACGCAGAACGGCTGCCGGGTCGTCACTACCGTCCGCCAGCCTGGCAGCGCCAGCAAAAGTCTGAACGGCCAGCTCGTGCGCCTGTGTCTCATTGAGGCCCAACTCGAGCGCGGCCTGTTCCAGCGCCTCAATGAAATAAAAAACATAAGCCGGTCCGCTGCCGGAGACCGCGGTAACCGCATCGATAGCCGGCTCATCAGCCACCCACACCACGCCGCCAACCGCGCCGAGAATATCTTGTGCGCAGTCCCTGTCCGCCTGACCGACATTGGCAGCGGCGAATAATCCGGACACACCGGATCCAATTAGCGCCGGCATATTGGGCATGGCGCGCACGATGCGGTCGTGACCTCCAAGCCAGCGCGCCAAATCGTAAGTGCGGATTCCGGCCGCAATGCTGATGACCAATTGCCCGCGCAAGTAAGCTCGCAGTTCCGTTGCCATCTCCCGCATTTGCTGCGGTTTGACCGCCAGCAGCACGACATCCTCCGCAATTTCACTGCTGAGCACTGCGCTCGCATGCACGCCAAATCGCTGTTCCAAGCGCTGGCGCGCTGGCTGCATTACATCAATGGCGCGAAGCTCGCCGGGCTTGAAACCCCGCTGCAACATCCCGCCTATGAGCGCGGAGGCCATGTTGCCGCCGCCTATGAAAAGTATGCGCATCGGTTTAAAGCGCAGTTGTGGCCAACGGGACGTGCGGCGCGGAAGACACTCCGCACCGCGATCGCTTTATTTACTTCGTTTCCGCCATCTTCTTGACGTTCTGCAAGCCAGCCTGATACGCACCGCTGATGGCTTTCTTTACGCCGGCATCATCCTGTCCCGCCGGGGGATTATCGGCCACCTTGCGTTTGAATTTACCTTTCCAGATCAGCACGGACGTGTCTTTGGTTTTCCCGGATTTGACCTGGATAGTAGAGGAATAATCGGCCACCGGCAGAGGGGAATCCGTGATGATCCGGTAGCTGTACTTCTTCTTCTTGTCGCTGAATCCGTCCAGTTCTTCATCGAACTTGGCTCCGCCGTCGGCCATGGTCAGCGTACGCACTGCGCCGACTTTATTATTCGCGCCGGATCTTATTTCGGTATTCGAGAAAGCTGGATGCCATTTATGCAGACCGTTCCAGTCCTTGACCAGGCCCCAGACCTTGGCAACAGGCGCATTGATATCAACGCTTTCGGTCACATGCAAATATCCCGGCTTTGCCGACCATGCCATTCCCGGCAACGCCAGCAGCAGAGCCGCCGCTATGACCATCTTCCTTCTGTTCATTACTTTTCTCCCTTGTTCACGTGAGTACGACGTTGATCCCGGCCGGCGTGCCGGTCGGGCTGTTCAAGCGGATACCGCTGCTCGGCGTCCGGCGGGCCAGTATAGGTGCGCTCCGCCGTCGCGGGCAAATCAGCAATCAGGCGTAAACGGCACTCGCTCTCCAAAGATCGCACGCCCGACGCGGACCAGGGTAGCGCCTTCAGCAATGGCGGCTTCCAAATCGTCGGACATGCCCATCGACAAGGTATCCAGGCTGATGCCCTGACGGTTGATTTCGTCCTTAAGTTGCCGCACCTGCCGGAAGCGCGCCCGCTGCACGACAATATCGTCGGTCGGCTCGGGGATCGCCATTAGACCCCTCAACTGCAAACCCGGCAGCTGGCTCAGGGCCTGAGCCAGCGCGACCGCTTCTTCGGGGCGGACGCCGCTCTTGCTGCCTTCACCGCTGACATTGACCTGGAGGCAAATCTGCAGCGGCCCCTGAGTGGCAGGGCGTGCCGCGGCAAGCCGTTGGGCAATCTTGATACGGTCCACCGCATGCACCCAGGTGAAGTGTTCCGCAATTTGTCGCGTTTTGTTGCTCTGAATCGGACCGATGAAGTGCCACTCCAAAGGGAGGAGCAGGGGCCCCGCTTGCGGGGATGCGACCCCGGCGGAGGAGCGCATGTCGCCCTCTTGCGGTCCTCGTTCCTTCTGTCCAGGCGCGTCATGCCACTGCAAAGGGAGGAGCAGGGGCCTCGGGGATGCGACCCCGGCGGAGCGCATGTCGCCCTCTTGCGGTCCTCGTTCCTCCTGTCCGGGCGCAACGCCGATCGGCCGGGTTTGAGACAAAGCCTGTATTTTGCCGAGTGCTTCCTGCAAATAGTTCTCTCCAAAGGCGAATTGGCCAGCGGCGCACGCTTCTGCCACGGCGGCCGGAGAGAAAGTCTTGCTAACGGCAATCAGCCCAATCTCGTCGGGTGATCTGCCGGCGCCCAGAGCCGCAACGCGGATACGGCTGCGTACGGCTTGCAAGCGGGCCGCTATTGTTGTCATAATTCTCTTGCATTCTTCATTGTAACCATCGAATGCAGCGAGCATTTTTGTTCTGAGCCGAAGCCGCCGGCATAGGTTGGTCCCATTGTTTGGTCGCCGGAGAACCGTTGATGGACATTGCTGAGCTCCTCGCGTTTGTGGTCAAGAACAAGGCATCCGACTTGCATCTTTCCGCCGGTCTTCCTCCGATGATCAGGGTGCATGGCGACATCAGGCGCATCAATTTGCCGCCTATGGAGCACAAGGATGTGCATGCCATGGTTTACGACATCATGAACGATGGCCAGCGCAAGTTCTATGAAGAGAACCTCGAATGCGACTTCTCTTTTGCGATTCCAAACCTGGCCCGTTTTCGCGTCAATGCCTTTGTCCAGAACCGCGGAGCCGGCGCAGTAATGCGGACCATCCCTTCCAAGGTGCTGACTCTGGAGGAACTCAAGGCTCCCGTCATCTTCAAGGAAATCGCCCAGTACCCGCGCGGCGTGGTGCTCGTGACCGGCCCCACCGGTTCGGGAAAGTCCACCACACTCGCGGCCATGGTCAACGATATCAACGAAAACGAGATGGGTCATATTCTGACGGTGGAAGACCCTATCGAGTTTGTGCACGAAAGCAAAAAATGCCTCATCAACCAGCGTGAAGTCGGCCCGCATACGTTGTCGTTCAACAATGCCCTGCGCAGTGCACTGCGTGAGGACCCGGACATCATCCTGGTGGGCGAATTGCGAGACCTTGAAACCATCCGCCTCGCGTTGACTGCTGCCGAAACCGGCCATCTGGTATTCGGGACGCTGCATACCAGCTCAGCCGCCAAGACGGTGGACCGTATCATCGACGTATTTCCGGCAGCGGAGAAGGAAATGGTGCGGGCAATGCTGTCGGAATCCTTGCGTGCGGTCATCTCCCAGACACTGTGCAAGACCAAAGACGGCACGGGCCGCGCTGCCGCGCATGAGATCATGATCGGCACCCCGGCCATTCGTAACCTGATCCGCGAAGCGAAAATTGCGCAAATGTATTCCGCAATCCAGACCGGCCAGGGCCTCGGAATGCAGACGCTGGACCAGAACCTGACTGAGCTCATCAAGCGCAACATCATCACGAAAGAAGAAGCACGCGGCAAAGCCGCTAACAAGGACACGTTCAACTGACAGGGACGGCAGGCTTCACGAATATCACCAGGAGCAGAGATGGAACGAGATCAGGCCGTCAAATTCATACATGAACTGTTGCGTGCCATGGTGGCGAAACGGGCGTCGGACCTGTTTATTACGGCAGGATTTCCGCCGGCTTTCAAACTCGACGGAAAAATGACGCCGGTATCCAATCAGAGCCTGACACCCCAGCACACCCAGGAATTGGCGCGCTCGCTGATGAATGACAAGCAGGCGCAGGAATTCGAGGCCAGCAAAGAATGCAATTTCGCCATCAACCCGCCCGGCATCGGACGCTTCCGGGTCAACGCTTTTGTGCAGCAGGCCCGGGTCGGGATCGTGCTGAGAACGATCACGACGGCCATTCCAAAAATGGAAGATCTAGGGCTGCCGCCCGTGCTCAAAGATGTGGCGATGACCAAGCGCGGGCTCGTCATCCTGGTGGGTGGCACCGGTTCCGGTAAATCCACCACATTGGCCGCAATGATCGGCTACCGAAATGAGAACAGCCACGGCCATATCATCACGATCGAAGACCCAATCGAATACGTGCACGATCACAAGAACTGCCTGGTGACCCAGCGTGAAGTCGGTGTCGATACCGATTCGTGGGAATCCGCACTGAAGAACACCTTGCGCCAGGCGCCCGACGTTATTCTCATCGGCGAAGTTCGAGAGCGCGAGACCATGGAACACGCGATCGCCTTTGCCGAGACCGGGCATTTATGCATGTGCACGCTGCATGCCAACAGCGCAAACCAGGCATTGGACCGCATCATCAATTTTTTCCCGGAAGAACGCCGCCCGCAATTGCTGATGGACCTGTCGCTGAACTTGAAGGGCCTGGTGTCCCAGCGATTGATTCCACTCAAGGAAACAAAGGGCCGTGCAGCGGCAATCGAAATTCTTTTAAATTCTCCGCTGATATCCGACCTCATCTTCAAAGGGGAGGTCCATGAGATCAAGGAAATAATGAAGAAGTCCAGGGAAATGGGCATGCAGACCTTCGATCAGGCGTTGTTCGATTTGTACGAGGGCGGCAAAATCGGCTACGAAGACGCCATGCGCAACGCGGACTCAATGAACGAACTGCGCCTGCAGATCAAGCTGCACGGCAAGGAAATGCGCGATCGCGACCTCACCACCGGCGTGGATCATCTGAACATTGTGTAACGCGAAACTGCGGTCGCAGCCAGAACGCGGTTAACGGCTGATACAGCCCGTCTCAGGCGTCCAACTCCGGCCCCTTCTTTTGGCGTCGCATCGCGCCCGATACCATTTTGAATTCGTATAGCCGGCACTCGAGCGCGCCGTTGTACAGTGGCGTGCGCCTGGACGGCGACAGGCCAATCAGTTTCGGCAGGCGCAGATCGGCCGTGAACAGATAGGCACGCCAGCCAGCAAACTTCTGCTTG
>DATMZQ010000359.1:0-2676 GCA_035573615.1 Burkholderiales bacterium
CAAATGCGCTCACCCACGTCCATAACCTGGAAATCCGGCCATCGGCGATGACACGCAAGTTCGCTTCTGGCGATGTGGATCCGGAGAAGATCGGCCAGCAATTGAAAGTGGGAACGGTGTTGACAGGTCACTACCTGCAGCAAGACCGTTCGATGCGCGTGACGCTGGAAGCCATTCAGGTGAAGGACAACAAGGTCATCTGGCAGTCAACGCTTACCGTGCCCGCCGCACAATTGATCACCCTGCAAGATCAGCTCACGAAAAAGGTCCGGCGTGAATTGCCGCTTGCGATCGGCGCTGGCGGCGGCACAACCGATACCACGAGCGTGCCGGCGAACCCCGACGCTTACGATTTGTATCTTCGAAGCGTCCCCGTAGATCATGATCCGAAACCGAATAAAGAAGGTATCGCCATGCTGGAACGGGCGGTAGGAATGGATCCCAGCTATGCGCCGGCATGGGAAGCACTGGGTCGACGGTACTATTTTGACGCAATCTATTCGGGCGGTGGTGAGGAGGGATATAAGCGATCCAATGCCGCTTATGAGCGTGCCTTGGCGCTTGAACCTGATCGGGTATCAGCGGCCGGGTTTCTTGCGCAAAATCATGTTGAGCAAGGGTTGCTGCAGCAGGCGTATGGCGAGGTACGCGATCTGGTGAGGCGTCGCCCGGAGAACGCGGTCGCGCATTTCTCCCTTTCTTATATCTTGCGATATACGGGGATGCTCGACGAGGCGCAACGTGAATGTGACAAGGCTCTAACCATTGATCCCGGAAACTACAACTTCCGTTCCTGTTCGTTTGCATTCTTCGAGGCCGGGAATACGCATCGTGCGAAGGAATATTTGGCATTGGATCCGGGTTCGGAATGGTCCAACGCAATTCTAGTTTCGGTGCTATTGAGGGAAGGCAAGACTCAAGAAGCGCGGGAAGCACTGAAGCAGATGACAGACAATCCGACGTGGATGAAGGCATTTCTGGAAGCTTGCATGGACGGAAAGCCCGCGGCAGAGACCGATAAGATGGCCGAACAAATCGAAGCGAGCCTGCTTTCTGAAAAAGACTCGGAGCTGAAATATCATCAGGCAGGACTGCTGGCGTACTGCGGAAAAAAGCCGATCGCGCTGCGGTTTCTGCAGAAGGCCGTGGCCGAAAACTACTGCGCATACTCCGGCCTTCAAAGCGATCCGTTGCTTGTAAGCCTGCGGAGCGAACCGGATTTCAAGACCCTGGTAGCCAATGCTGGTGGGTGCCAGAAGAAAGTAAAGGAGTCGACGCCGGGGGCACGGTGACCGAGCATTTCTCCCTTGCTAACGTGCGGCAGTGCAGCCAGTCCAAGTGTAAGATAGCCGCGTCATAAAAATCTTGTCTCCCAGTCCTCAGGAAAGCCATCTGATTGATATGCAATCATTTATAAGGGTAAGGCAATCGGTGGGTGGATTCGCCTCGCGCCGACTAGCCGCGACATTTCTTTGCCTGGTCGCGCTCCCCCTCAGCGCCAAAGCACCAGCCTTTTCAAATAGGGCCGGGCAGCCACTCGCACAAGATACAGGCATTTCGGGATTGAAGGACATGTTGCGACGACTCCAAACCACTGCCCGGTTAATGCAGACGGTCGCTCATCCGGATGATGAAGATGGCGGAATGCTAACGCTTGAGTCACGCGGCAAAGGCGCAAGCGTGTTATTGCTCACACTCAATCGTGGCGAGGGTGGCCAAAATAAAATCGGCAGCAATTTGTTTGATGTGCTCGGAGTACTTCGGACGCTCGAGCTGTTGGGATCAGGCCAATATTACGGAGTAGAACAAAGATTTACTCGCGTGGCTGACTTTGGATTTTCGAAGAATCCGCAAGAGACATTCGACAAATGGAACGGCCATGACGTGGCTCTAGGCGACATGGTGCGGGTGATTCGTACATTTCGCCCCGACGTACTTGTCTCTCGTTTCAGCGGCACGGAGCGTGATGGGCATGGCAACCACGAAGCCTCGGGCATTTTAACGAAAGAAGCGTTCCGAGCGGCCGCCGATCCAAAGAGATTTCCCGAACAAATTGCAGAAGGTCTGCTGCCATGGCAAGCAAAAAAGCTCTACTCAGGCAACGTTTGCGGATTCTTTGCGTCCACCTGCGCCGCAGCCAATTACACGGTTAAGTTGAACACGGGCAAACCCGATGCAGTGATCGGCAGTTCACCGATTGAGTTCGCGATGCAAGGACTACGTCATCAACTTTCGCAAGGGGCTGCAAATTGGACGGTTGAGCCCGGCGACCGATACACGTATTACAAGCTGGTCGATTCAGTCTCCGCACCGAAGCTTGATGCGGATGGGCACGAAACAGATTTCTTTGACGGCTTGGATACGACGTTACTCGGTCTCGCAACGCGGCTCGGTGCAGAAGAATCGGTAGTTCCCTTCTTGCGGCCCGCGCTCGTCGAACTAGACGTGCACATCAAACAAGCCAGTCAGGCGGTAGAGAAAGACCCCCAGACCGCGACTGATCCGCTGCTGAAGGGGTTGCAACTGATCCGCAAAATCACTGCCCAGCTCCAGGGCTCTCGCCTGAGCCCAGCGGCGGGCCGCGAATTGATGACGAATTTGCGAGCGAAGGAATTACAGTTTCAAGCTGCTGCAAATCTAGCGTTGGGTCTAGTGCTCGACGCGACCGTAGATAGT
>DATMZQ010000360.1:0-5350 GCA_035573615.1 Burkholderiales bacterium
ACGGATCGCCAGAAGGCATCACCGGACTTACTACGCCGGATGGACGCTTTACGGTCGTCATGCCGCATCCTGAGCGCGTGTTCCGCACCATCCAGAATTCCTGGCATCCGGCATCCTGGCGGGAAGACAGTCCATGGATGCGAATATTTCGTAATGCCCGGCGCTGGGTCGATTGAAAACCTGACGCGACTGACGCAATAACAAACAGTACAAACAGAAAAGGGCGCTGCGTGCGCCCTTTTTGCTGATATCGCAACAGCAATTACTTGGGATCGATCTTCTGAACCTTCGCCTTCGCGCGCAACTCTGCAATGTAATCGTCGCGCAGCTTGGTCGCCAGTTGCTGCTGGATCTGCGGCTTGACCTGGTCAAACTCGGGGAAAGGCACGGTCCTCACATCTTCCAGCTCGATAATGTGATATCCAAAATTGGTCTTGACCGGCTCCTTGGTGCGCTCGCCTTTCTTCAAGGACTGGAGCGCTTCCCCGAAAGGCTGGACATAGGCTTGCGCCGTGCTCCATTCCAGGTCTCCGCCTTGTTCCTTGCTGCCAGGGTCTTCGGATTTTTCCTTCGCGATGGTCGCGAAATCGCCGCCCGCATCCAGATCGGCGATGACTTGCTTGGCGGTCTCTTCGTCTTTCAACAGGATATGCCGTGATTTGTATTCCTTGCCCGCATCGGTGGCGCTACGCTCGCTTTTCACCCGCTCGTATTCCTTGCGCAAGTCCGCATCCGTTGGCGTCAGTTTCTTGCTCATGTCATCGACCAGCACAGCCAGGATAATTTGCTGCTTGGCGAGATCGAGCTGCGTCTGATAATCAGGGTTTTTGTCCAGCTTGCGCTTGACGGCTTCCTGGTAAAGAATTTCCCGGGTGATGAGGATTTCGCGCAGGTTATCGCGGAATTCCGGTGTGTCCTGTAAAGGCGGTTGGCCGGGCTGGCCCTGCTGGGATTGAGCTTGGGCCAATTGGGATTTGGCGACGAACTCCAGGCGCGAGCGCGGAATGCCAATGCCATTGACGATCGCCACGTTCTTCTGCTTGGCGTCCGCTTTGTTTTCCGTTTTGGGTGCCGGCTTGGTATCCGCAGTTTCTTTTGCCTTTGGTTCTGCCGCATATCCTGGCACAGCCAGGATAAGGCAGCTAGCCAGTAGCGCGAACAGGACGGGTTGTTTGACCGAGTGCATTGCAGTTCCTTTGGTGACGGGAGTTGAACTCTGGAATGGGTTTGTGCTCTTCTTCAGCGTTCAACCCTTGGCTGAAGTTCCCATTTCTTCCGGGGCGTAGGCGCGAATCGCAAGCGCATGGATACGGGTACGCATCAGGTCCGACAATGCCTCGTATATCAGCCGGTGGCGTGCAACGACGTTCTTGCCCGCGAACTGCCCGGATACGATCACGAGCTGATAGTGTCCGCCGCCTTCCTTCGCGCCGACATGGCCGACGTGCTCGTGGCTATCGTCGAAGACTTCAAGCGACTCCGGAGCAAGTTGCGCGAGCCGCTCGCGAATCAACTGTTCGGTGTTCATAGTCAGTTCGGGAATACCTTCCGATACGGCTTTACGATCACCTTGGCGAATACACCCTCAGTAACGTAAGGGTCGGCGTTGATCCATGCCTTCGCTTCTTCGAGCGAATTGAATTCCGCGACAATCAGGCTGCCGGTCATGCCGGCCGGGCCTGGGTCAATGCTGTCAATCGCCGGAAAGGCACCACCCAGGACGAGTTTGCCCGCACCGATCAGTTCGTCAACACGCTTCAGGTGCGCCGGTCTCGCCGCGGCGCGCTTGGCCTGGCTGTTTGGGACGTCCTCGCCAATGATGGCATACAGCATTATTTCTTTTCCTCGTGTTCGATATGCCGGCTCAGCATCAATCCCTGTACCACGATGAATACCAGCATCAAGCCCGTTCCACCGAACAACTTGAAATTAACCCAGGTTTCAGTCGGGAAATGGAAAGCGACATACAAATTGGCGGCGCCCATGAGCAGGAAGAAACCCGCCCAACTCAGATTCAGGGTACGCCAGACTGTGGCCGGCAAAGTAAGCTGCTTTGCCATCATGACCCGGATCAGGTTTCTACCGAAAAACAATTCTGAACCGAGCAGGATGACCCCGAAAAGCCAGTATAGCACCGTCGGTTTCCACTTGATGAAGGTCTCATCGTGCAACCACAGCGTAGCGCCGCCGAAGACCACGATGATGGACAGGCTAACCCACAGCATGGTGTCGACTTTCTTGTGGCGCAGCCAGGACCATGCCACCTGGCACATTGTGGCGCCAATGGCGACGGCTGTTGCCGTGTAGATGCCCCAAAACTTGAAGGCCACGAAAAACAGCAGCACCGGGAAAATATCGAACAGGAACTTCATGATGGTCAGGGGAAAGAGGCGGGCATTATGGACTCACGGTGGTACGGTGTCCAACGGGCATCGGGTAAGATGGCCGCCTCGTTTCGAGTCGCATTCGCGGAGGGAGTTTCAATGGCGCAGGTAAAACTGGTGAACTATGCCGAAGCATCGCCTGAAGTGCGGGCAGTGTTCGACGACATCATGCAAACGCGCAACACCGATTACATCAACAACATCTGGCGCGCACTGGCTTCCAATCCGCCGGTGCTGAAGCGGTTCTGGTCGCAGATGAAAGAAGTCATGGTGAAGCCCTCGCGGCTGGACCCTCTCACCAAGGAACTGATCTATCTGGCGGTGAGCGTGAACAACAATTGCGAATATTGCATCACGTCGCATACGTTTGCGGCACGCAAGCACGGCATGGACGATGCAATGCTGACCGAGTTCAACGAGATCGTGGCGCTTGCCAATGCCGGCAACCGGCTCACCATGGGTCTGCAGGTCGAACCGGATGAACGCTTCAAGCCAAAACATCCGCAGAATGCGTGGTCGGTCAAGGGCAAACCGGCGAGCGGCAAGAAACCGAAGTCTCCGCCTGCGCGGAGCTAGCGGATGGAATTCGAGAGGGTTGTCCGGGAACGCTACAGCTGCCGTCAATACCAGAAGACGCCGGTTGCGCGGGAAAGCATCCGTCGCATACTCGAGCTGGCGCAGCAAACACCTTCCTGGTGTAACTGCCAGCCTTGGCAAGTTCTGCTCGTGACCGGGGAAGCGCTGGAGCAGTTCCGGCTCGCACTGCACGCTCACGCGGCCCAAGGACTGCCGGCTCGGCCCGATTTTCCTTTTCCCACGCGCTATGAAGGTCTGTACCGCGAACGGCGCAAGATTTGCGGTGTGCAGCTATACCAGGCGCTCGGTATCGGCCGTGAAGACAAGTCGGCTGCTGCGCAGCAGTCGCTGGAAAATTTTCGCTTTTTCGGCGCGCCGCACGTTGCACTGATTACCACCGAGCAGGATCTGGGCGTGTACGGTGCCGTGGACTGCGGACTGTACGTGGCGAATTTCATGCTGGCCGCGCAGAATTTCGGCGTGGCTTCAATTGCGCAGGCTGCGCTGGCTTCGTATCCGGATTTCGTACGTGGCCACTTCGGCCTTCCAGTTCACCGTAAATTGGTTTGCGGCATTTCATTCGGCTATGCGGAGCCCGTGCATCCGATCAACAGCTACCGTACCGCACGCGCTACCGAACAGGAAGCAACCATCTGGGTAGACTAGTACTCCATTGGTAGCAGGAATGCGGTCGACCACTCCGCAGGCGAGCAGACGCGAAAGCCGGCTGCGTGCAATCGCGGCTTCAGTTGAAGCAGCGCCTTGTCGCGGGTGACAAGCCACCCCGCACGTGCCGCATGTGCCAGTTCGACAAATTTCTGGTCATCGGGATCGCTGCAGCGAGGTAACGCCTTGTGTCGGGATTGCTTGGGCGCATCGTGCCTGACGATGACTCGCCCGGCAGCTTCGAAACAATCAGCGCGCTGTGCGCCGGTCAGCGCGAATTCCGGATAAGCCAACACGCGGGCCAGCTCTTCAAGGCACGGTTCGTTGGCAATGATCTGAACTTGCCTTGCCCGCTGTGCTGCCTTTAAAGGTGCGATGGACCAATCATCAAACACCAGCCAGTCGACCCAAACATTGGTATCCAGTACCAGCCGCATGGCCGTTCAGAATTTTTCGTGATCGTGCAGGTAACGCCACTGCCCCGCAGGCAAATCGCCCAGTACGATGCGACCGATACGCACGCGCTTCAGGCCGATAACACGCAAGCCGACCAACTCGCACATGCGCCGAATCTGCCGCTTTTTTCCTTCGCGCAGGATGAAGCGCAATTGATCCCGGTTCTGCCAGCTGACTTTTGCGGGTTTCAACGGGACACCGTCCAGACTCAGACCTTCATTGAGCAGCTTTAGGCCTGCGCCATCAAGCGCGCCCTCAACCCGGACCAGATACTCTTTCTCGATCGTGGAATCTTCGCCGATCAGCAGTTTCGCAATGCGTCCGTCCTGCGTGAACACGAGTAGTCCCGTGGAATCAATGTCGAGCCGGCCTGCCGGGGCTAATCCTTTCAGATGCTCTCGTTCAAACCGCGGCAAGGCGTTGTCGCCGGCAAACCGGCTGTCCGGCACGATCAAAGTAATGGCCGGACGGTATCCTTGCTCTGCCTGGCCGGACACATAACCGATCGGTTTATTCAGCAGCACCGTAATGCGCGAAATGTTCTGGGCGCGTTTATCGAGCGTAATGTTTTGTGCCGGATCGATGCGGGTGCCAAGCTCGTCCACGCGCACGCCGTCGACGTATACCCAGCCGCGCTCGATGTATTCGTCGGCTTCCCGGCGGGAACACAGTCCGCGCTCCGACATGAGCTTGGACACCCGGACTTTCTCAAGCGTGGTACCCGCGGGCCCGCCTGCGGAACGTGCAATTGGTTCATTTACGACTGTGGTATGGCGCAATGAAGCCGACGATGTGACTTTGGCAGAGGTCGACATGCGTGACCGCGCGCGCCGTGCCCTCGTCGATGGACTGGCGTCCGGCCGGCTGTGGGTGCCTGCCGGCTTGCGCAGAATGCTGCGTCCGCCGGTCAAGCCGCGGCGACCAGTTCGCGCAGCACGTAAGGCAGAATTCCACCGTGCCGGTAATAATCCACTTCGATCGGCGTATCGATGCGCAGAAGCAATTTCACTTCACGCGTCGATCCGTCCGGCCGCCTGATGACCAGGGTCACATCCTGCTGCGGACGGATTTCGCCACCCAGGCCGCTGATGTCGAACGTTTCGTCTCCGTGGATCTGCAGCGCATCCACGCTGTCGCCCCCTTTGAACTGAAGCGGCAGCACACCCATTCCAACCAGATTGGAGCGGTGTATGCGCTCGAAGCTCTTGGCCACCACAGCCCTGACACCCAGCAATTGGGTTCCTTTGGCCGCCCAGTCGCGTGATGAT
>DATMZQ010000361.1:0-2805 GCA_035573615.1 Burkholderiales bacterium
GCGGTGCACACCGGTCGTTGTCTCTTCGGTGACGCCCCTGATCTTGTCCAGGCGCGTGGAATACCAGGTCGGATCCTGCTTGAGCTTGGCCTTGATGGCCGCAAACAATGCGCTTTCTTCCTCGCTACCCGGGTTATGCAGCGCGGACGCGTCAGTCTCCGCGCGCGTGCCCAGATGCAGCAACATCGTTGCGTCGCCGCCATCGTCCAGAATCATGTTCGAATGCATGCCATCTGGCCATTCGAAAATACGATGGGTGTAATCCCAGTACTCTGCCAGCGTCTCGCCTTTGACAGCAAACACCGCCGTGCCGGCCGAGGCGATGGCCGCGGCGGCATGGTCCTGTGTCGAATAAATATTGCAGGAAGCCCAGCGCACCTCGGCGCCCAACGCCTGCAGCGTCTCGATCAAGACGGCAGTCTGAATGGTCATGTGCAAAGACCCGCTGATGCGAGCGCCGCGTAGCGCGCGGGTCGCCGCATATTCTTCGCGGATCGCCATCAGGCCAGGCATTTCTGTTTCAGCAATGCGGATTTCTTTGCGGCCCCAATCGGCCAGGCCCAGGTCGGCGACATGGAAATCACCGGAGTGCTTCGGATTACGTACAGCAGACATCGACATTCTCCTTTGACAGAGCGCCGAAATGAGAACGGCGCTCACAACCAGTTGAGGGTTGTGAGCGCCGTTGGTTCGTTTGCTGAGCCTGGCCTTCCATTGCGAAAGGTCGCAGCGCTCCTCAGCGAAAGGCCATTATAAGCCAGCGCGCCGGCCTCGAACAGCGGCCGCTGTGCTGTTCCTTACGGTTCAGAGACTAGGCGACGGCCGTTGCCCTGATGCCAGCGTCGGCTTTCAACGTCTCTACCCTGTCCAGGTTCTCCCACGAAAACTCGGGCTCGTCCCGGCCAAAATGGCCGTAGGCCGCAGTTTTTTGGTAGATCGGACGCAGCAGATCGAGCATTGCCAGGATACCTTTCGGGCGCAGATCGAAATGCTTCTGTATTAATTGCGCAATTTTTTCGTCGTCGATCCTTCCGGTACCGAACGTCGTGACCATTACGCTGGTCGGCTTTGCCACCCCGATGGCATAAGACACCTGGATCTGGCACTTGGTGGCGAGGCCTGCGGCCACGATATTTTTCGCCACGTACCGCGCAGCATAGGCTGCGGACCGATCCACCTTGGATGGATCCTTGCCGGAAAATGCACCACCGCCATGAGGCGCAGCGCCGCCGTAGGTATCGACGATGATTTTGCGGCCAGTCAGCCCGCAGTCACCTTGCGGTCCACCAACAACGAATCGACCGGTGGGGTTTACCAGATACTTGACTTCCCCTTTGATCAGATTCTTCGGCAGTACCGGCTTGATAATGTCTTCGATCACCGCTTCGCGAATTTTTTCCAGTGAAATTTCCGGTGCATGCTGCGTGGAAAGCACTACGGTATCGACAGCATCCGGCTTTCCATCCACATAACGAACGGTGACCTGCGATTTTGCGTCCGGGCGCAACCAGGGCAGGCGTCCATCGCGACGCAATTCCGATTGGCGTTCAACCAGGCGGTGCGCCAGATAAATTGGCAGCGGCATCAGTACCGGCGTTTCATCGCAGGCAAAACCGAACATCAGGCCCTGGTCACCTGCACCCTGATTCAACGGATCGTCCTGCGCCTTGTCCACCCCGCGCGCAATATCAGGCGATTGCTTGTCGTAAGCAACCAAAACCGCACAGCCCCGGTAATCTATGCCGTAATCGGTATTGTCGTAGCCGATACGCTTGATCGTGTCACGCGCTACTTGCTGGAAATCGACTACGGCATGCGTTGTAATTTCTCCCGCCATGAGCACGAGACCGGTATTGACCAACGTCTCGGCTGCGACTCGGGCAAATTTGTCCTGAGTTAAAATGGCATCCAGCACGGCATCCGAAATTTGATCCGCGACTTTATCCGGATGGCCTTCAGAGACCGACTCGGATGTGAACAGGAAATCTCTCATTCGAAAAGTCTGGGCGAGTTCATGAGGGGCGGTCAGGATAGCAAAAAGCCATCAAAAGAACAAAACGGACGATCCAACAAGCAAGCACATGCTCATAAGGCTGCTGCGGCAACTGGCAAAGCTGCCGCTCTCCTGGCTTCATGTGGTGGGCGGCGCACTGGGCTGGCTCGTCTACCATGTTTCAGATGATTATGCGAAACGGCTGCGCGAAAATCTATCGCAAAGCGGTGTCTGGCAGGATCAAAAGGACTATGAGCGAATCCTGCGGCGGAATATATTCGAATCGGGCAAGGCAGGGACCGAACTGATTGCGGTTTGGTTCCGTCCGGTCGCATCCGCGGTACAACTGATCGTACGCGCTGAACCGATCGGACTAGTGGAGGCGGCCGAAAAGCGCGGTCGCGGCGTCATTTACCTCACGCCGCATCTTGGATGCTTCGATGCCGCCGCGTTATGGGCGGCGCAGCGGCGACCGATCACCGTGCTCTATCGGCCGCCCAAGATAAAACAGCTTCAACCGTTGATCGAGGCGGGACGCGGGCGAGACCGGGTGCAGCTCGCGCCTGCAAATCTTGGTGGTGTGAGGTTGCTGTTGAAAGCGCTCAAGCGCGGTGAAGCGGTCGGCATTCTTCCGGATCAGGTGCCCGCAGAAGGAGAAGGCGTGTGGGCCGATTTTTTTGCGCGCCCCGCCTACACGATGACATTGGCAGGCAAACTGGCTGACGCCACTGGCGCCACTATTCTGATGGCCGCCGCAGTCCGCCTTCAACAGGGCGCAGGTTTTGTGATTCACTTCACGCAATTTAACGGCG
>DATMZQ010000362.1:0-3506 GCA_035573615.1 Burkholderiales bacterium
GCCGTTGGTCGCTTCGGTGTACTGCAGTCCAACATAGATCAAGGTATTGAAGGCCACTGCCCCCAGAAGCCCAAGCAATGTGAGGGTCAGCCAGTTTGAGCGCACGATATTCCATTTGCGGCGCAACTCTGGAGCAGCCACCGGAAGCAGGATCAACAGCGCAATGCTCCAGCGCCAGAATCCCATTGCAATCGGCGGCATGTCATTGCGCATTGCACGCCCGATGACCCAGTTGGCAGCCCAGAACAGGGCTGTCAAGGTCAGCAGCAGATAAGGAGATGGATGACGCAAGCGTTTCACGAAGACCGTGAATATCGTAAAGGCCGTGAATGTCGTGAATGCGTGACTCGAAAAACTCTACTTCAATTGAACAATGGTTCCTGCAGTCAGGGCCTACAGAGATTGGATCAACCGCCAATCTGGTTGTGCAGTGGAATTACGAATTCACGATATTCACGATATTCACGATATTTATGGTCGGAGACCGGTATCCCGCGTTCGCGGGGCACGGCCTTTATGCGTCCTGCTTTTCCGCAGGCACTGGAGGCAGGAGTAGCGCTGCAATCTGTTTCTTCGGTCCGCCGCGCGTGGATGCAGCAGGTTGAACCAGCGGTGTTTGGGGAGAGGACGGAGTGTATGGTTTGGAGAACAGCGGATCGGTGCTTGCAGCAGAAGGGCGACGTTCACGTTCACTTCGTCGATGGTCGTCGTGGCGAGGCGCGGCGCCCCGCTCGCGTCGGCGCGCGCCAGCTTGTGCCGGCACGGAAGCGCGTTCCCGCTCAAATCGGCCAGCATCCTGCACCGGCAGTTTGAGTTTGAGCAATTTTTCGATTGCGGCAAGATCGTCCAGTTCCTGGTCGGACACCAGCGAGATCGCCTCGCCGGTCATGCCGGCACGACCGGTGCGGCCAATACGATGCACATAATCTTCCGGCGAACCAGGAAGATCGAAGTTAATCACGAAAGGGAGTTGCTCGATGTCCAGGCCGCGTGCCGCAATATCGGTTGCGACCAGGACCTTCGTCTTGCCTTCCTTGAACTCCGCCAGCGCAAGCATGCGCTCGCCCTGGGTACGATCGCTATGAATTGCAGCAGCGCCGACGCCATCCTTGTCCAGCTTGTAGGCCAGGCGGTTTGCGCCAATCTTGGTATTGCAGAACACCAGTACCTGGCGCATGTCGCGCGACTTGATCAGGTGCGTCAGCAGATCACGCTTCGCTGCGGATTCGACCTTGTAGACCAGATGCGTGACCGTCTCGGTGGCTGAATTGCGGCGCGCCACTTCGATGCTGATTGGATCGATCAAAAACTGTTTTGCCAGCCCGCGGATATCGTCCGAGTACGTTGCTGAAAACAGCAGGCTCTGGCGTTTGACCGGCAGTACCGAAATGATGCGCTTGATATCCGGCAAAAATCCCATGTCGAGCATTCGATCCGCCTCGTCCAGTACCAGGAACTGTACCTGCGATAGGTTCACGGTTTTTTGGCCAAGGTGATCGAGTAACCGCCCCGGCGTCGCGACCAGAATTTCCACGCCGGCGCGCAGCTCGGCGATCTGCGGATCAATGTGCACGCCACCGTATACCACGGCAGAGCGCAACGCGATGTACTTGCCGTACGTCCTGACGCTATCCTGAACCTGTGCGGCCAGCTCGCGAGTGGGCGTAAGTATCAGCGCGCGCACCGGATGGCGCGCAGGCGAAACACTGGTGTTGGCAAACTCTTTCAGGCGCTGCAGCATTGGCAGCGTAAAACCGGCGGTCTTGCCTGTGCCGGTCTGGGCAGCGGCCATCACGTCCTGGCCGTCCAGGATGGCTGGAATCGCCTTGGCCTGGACCGGCGTGGCTTCGGTATAACCTTGATCTGCAATTGCACGCAACAACTCTGGGGCGAGCCCCAGATCGGAAAACGACATTGACTTTCAACTCCTGCGCCGCCCACCTTAAGGCAGCACCGTTAGATTGGATGATTAGTGCCGGCGAATGCCGCACCTGAATTGACCGCGCATGCTACAGCATAAGTCGCGAATCTGAAAGATGATTTGGCTTGGCGCAATTCCACCCATCGACTTGGTTCTCTGGTTATTTTTTGGACAATGCACGAAATCGATCGTTCTCCCGCAGCGGTTCCGCACTGGCGGAGGCAGCCGGCGCGACCGGAAGCTCGCGGGCGGCGGACACGTCCGGTGCAGGTTGGGAGGCGCGTTCCTCGCTGTCTACCCATTCACTGAACATGCGGTAGCCCACGGCAAGCAAGGTCGGACCAATGAAAATTCCGATAAAGCCCAGCGTGGCGGCCCCGCCGAGCACGCCAAGAAAGCCGAGCATGAATGGCAGGTTGCTGCCTTTGCTGATAATGATTGGCTTCAGCACGTTGTCCACCATGCTGATCGCGAGCACGCCCCATACCGCCAGAAAAATCGCCCAACCGGTGGAACCATAGAAGAACAGCCAGAGCGCGGCCGGCACCCACACCAGGGGCGGACCGACTGGCACCACCGACAGGAAAAACGTCGCCATCCCGAGCAACGTGGCACCCGGTACGCCCGCGATGACGAATCCTATTCCGGCGACCAGCCCCTGCGACAGCGCCGTGCCCAGAATGCCATAGACCACGCTGACGACCGTATGCCCCGCCACATGGAGCAGGTGCGTTCCGCGAGCACCTCCGATGCGGACAGCCATGCGCTCGATGCGCGCGGCGGCGGCCTCTCCATCGCGGTACAGAAAAAAAGCTACCAGTACCGACAGGCCCAATTGCAGCAAGCCGGCAAACAACAATCCGCCCCCGGCGAGCAACACTGATCTGGCCGGAGCGATCAAGCCCATCAGCTCGTCCAGCAGGCGCGTGCCGTCATGCGTAAGCGTG
Organism: Burkholderiales bacterium; assembly: GCA_035573615.1. Classification (GTDB taxonomy): domain Bacteria; phylum Pseudomonadota; class Gammaproteobacteria; order Burkholderiales; family JACQAP01; genus JACQAP01. The sequence goes on from DATMZQ010000362.1 coordinate 2,869, forward strand.
TTCCAGTAGCGGGCGAGATTTTCACCCACCAGTGGCAGGCCGCTCAGCCATGCCGGCAGCTCGGGCGGTCCGTGTTCGAAGGCTTTGCGAGATGCTTCAACCAGCTCCGCGATGCTATCGGCAAGGCTCATGGCCACGAACACGAATGGCGCGATCAGAACGATGCATGCGCCCAGCATCATCAGACCCGCTGCCAATGATCTGCGGCCTCCTACGGCTTCGCGCAGCCGCACATAGACCGGCCAGGTGGAATAGGTCAATATCGCCGCCATCAACAGCGCGGTGACAAATGGCAGCAGTACGAGCAGGCAGCCTATGACCAGCGCGGCCAGCATGCCGATACCGAGAATCTTGTCGAAGCGGTTGGCCTTGGTCATCGAAGCAAGGTTACGTTAAGCTGAGTCATCGCGACATCAAGCGCCTGCGTGGTCACGCAGGGCTTCGAGTTCTTCCCAGCGGCGCAGGCAGGCAGTGAGTTCTTCTTCAATCGCCGCATGGCGCTGCTGCAATTGCCGGATTTCACTTGCTGGCTTGCTGTACAGCAACGGATCGGCGAGGCGGGCGTCAAGCTGTGCCTGTTCTGTTTCCAGAGCCTGGATGCGTGCCGGCATTTCGTCAAGCTCCCGGGCCTGCTTGAA
>DATMZQ010000363.1:0-3731 GCA_035573615.1 Burkholderiales bacterium
GATCCGCAAGCCCATCTGTCATATGTTTGCGGCAGTAGCGTCGGCAATGCCGATGATTCGATTTTCAGTTTCTACCAGAGCATCAAGCCGCTGACACAGCTGATACGTCCCGCAACTGGCGGCTGGCTGGTCATTCCCGCACACGTCGAGCTGTCCAAGGTCGATACCCAATTCGGCAAAGGGCCCAACATCCTTAACCGACTGAACAGCGGAATCGTCAAGGAAAACCTGAACACCGGCCGCCCCATCGTGCTGGACTGTTGCCCGGTTCTCGGCGTGCTGAGCCTGAGCGCCATCTTCGCTTCCGATCGCGTGCTGATTCCGGTTTCAACGGATTATCTCGCCGTGCATAGCGTGTTCCAGGTTGAGAAGACCTTGCGGGCGCTCGAACACGTGCTCAAGAAGCGCGTGATGCGCCGCTACGTCATGACGCGTTTTGACAGTCGTCGAAACATGTCGCACCAGATTTATGATGAACTCAAAGAGAGGCTCGGCGAGGACGTTTGCGATACGCGCATTACCGAGAATGTCAGCATAGCGGAGAGCCCCGCGTCGAAAAAAGACGTCTTCGCGCATTCACCCGACAGCCGCGGCGCGCTGGATTACGAGGCGTTGCTGGAAGAGCTGGTGCAGGTGGGCTTTATCGAAAGGCGCGAACGCGAAGTGATCACGGAGTCGCCTGTCAGGGATTTTCTTCGTTCGCCTGTCTAGAAATCAGCGAGATGATGCCTTCGAGGTCGGTGCCTTCCTCGCGACCCGGTGAAACCATTTGCTTGCACTCGATGATCTCGCAGTGCTGATACATCTGGATAATCTTGCGTTCTGCTTCGGCCTGATCGCGGGCATGGACCACCAGGTTTTCCACCGGCAAGCCGCTGCGAGTGCGGATCCGAAATCCGAACTTCAGCATCTGCTGTGGCGCAGGCGGTATCGGTGCGGACATGACTATCCCGGTTGGACGTTCAAATCCAGCCGAAAGCGCTGAAAATTGGTGACGTAGTGCAAGGCATTCTCCAGGAGCTGCTCCACTTCCGTATCGGTGAGTTGCCGCACCACTTTCCCGGGCGAACCCACCACCAGTGACCGATCCGGGATCTCCTTGCCTTCGGTGATCAGTGTGTGGGCGCCGATGAGGCAGTGTCTGCCGATCTTGGCATGGTTCAGGATGGTCGATTTGATGCCAATCAGGCTGCCTTCTCCTATGGTGCAACCGTGAAGCATGACCTGATGTCCGACCGTCACATTCCTGCCGAGCGTAAGCCGGACGCCAGCGTCGGTGTGGAGCACGCAACTATCCTGAATGTTCGAGCCGTCCCCAATGGTGATGAGGTCATTGTCTCCCCGCACTACACTGTTGAACCAGACGCTGGCATTGTGCTCCAACACCACGGAGCCGATGACCGTAGCGTTATCCGCAACCCAATAGTCGCCGCGAGTAATGACTTTTCTGTCGCCCAGAGAATAAATCATGCTGTTTTTATTGCGGGACTGGATGAGTCATTATAAGGGACGCTTAACGCCAGCACCGCGCTGGAAGATAATACTGCCGAGATAAATACTGTTCACCGTTCAGGAGATCCCCAATATGTCCGCTGTCACAGCCGTCAAAACAAGTGGTGAAACCGATATCGCCAAGGTGCTTGGTGCCGATGCCGATAAACTGTTGAGCCATGTCTGCAAGGGCATACCGAAGGAATCGCTGCACTTGCCCGGGCCCGATTTCGTCGAACGTGTGTTTGTGCCGTCGGATCGCACCCCGCCGGTCATTCGCAGTCTGCAGCAGATGTTCGACCACGGCCGGCTCAGCGGAACCGGTTACTTGTCCATTTTGCCTGTGGATCAGGGTATCGAGCACTCGGCCGGTGCGTCGTTTGCTAAAAATCCGGCTTATTTCGATCCGGAAAACATTGTCCGGCTGGCCATCGAGGGCGGCTGCAATGCGGTCGCCTCGACTCTCGGCGTGCTGGGTTCGTGCTCGCGCAAATATGCACACCGGATTCCTTTTTTGCTCAAGGTAAATCACAACGAGTTCCTGACCTATCCCAACAAATACGACCAGATCCTGTTCGGAAGCATCAAGCAGGCCCGCGACATGGGGGCAGTCGCCGTCGGTGCCACGATTTATTTCGGGTCACCGGAATCCGCGCGGCAAATCGTCGAAGTCGCGAAAGCATTCGAAATGGCGCATGAACGTGGAATGGCAACGGTGCTGTGGTGTTACCTGCGCAATCCCGCTTTCAAATCCGATAAGGACTATCACGTGTCTGCTGACTTGACGGGCCAGGCCAACCATTTGGGCGTTACGATTCAAGCCGACATCATCAAGCAGAAGTTGCCGGAGAATAACGGTGGCTACAATGCAATTAGCAGCAAGGAAAATCCGTACGGTAAAGTCGACAAGCGCATGTACACGGAACTTGCCACTGACCATCCAATCGACCTAACACGCTATCAGGTTGCGAACTGCTACATGGGCCGCGCGGGGCTCATCAACTCGGGCGGCGCATCGGGCGAGAACGATATGGCTGAAGCTGTGCGCACCGCCGTGATCAACAAGCGTGCTGGCGGCATGGGTCTCATCTCGGGGCGCAAGGCTTTCCAGCGGCCGTTGAAGGAAGGTATCGCGATCCTGAATGCGATCCAGGATGTCTATCTGTCACGGCAAGTGACTATCGCCTGAAGTTTAAATCTTTACTGCAATAAAGGCGGCCGCTCGGCCGCCTTTTTATTTTGAAATCGAAAAGCATCTTGCGCGTTTGGTTGCGATTTTGTCTCACGATTAGACCGCAAAGGCATCGCATGTCTCTCTTTTTGTTAACCCGCATATCAGAGCCTAATCGCAGCTGCTCGATTTGATACGTTGCCGTGCCAGGTGATGCATCGCGCAAAAATACGCAAATTTCGGCACCGCTCGTCGCTTCATAGCGACATGTTCTTGTAGAGGGAAATCGCTCTTCCGCCGTGCGCCGCCAATTAACCACGCAATAACAGGGCCGTAACCACATCGCATATATGACGCACAACTTATTGTGCAACTGCGTTGCTGCTGGCCCGCGCGTTGCACATACCAACTGGGTAAATGGGTTCTTTTGCCGATGTAAAACTACCCTAAGGGGGGAGAAATGCAGCATCTACAATCTCTATTGATTTGGCCGGACCGCATACTGTTGTCATTGCTGGTCCTGCTGGTGATTGCCGTGCCGTTTTTGTATGCGGCTCGTTCACCAATGCATGCGTTGATCAAAAGCGCATCGCGGGCGCTATCCAATCCGCTGCGGCTGGGCGCGCGCTGGCTCGCCGATGCTTCCATTCGACTGCGTAATCGGAATCGTCAAGTGCTGTTTGCGCACGGCAGTCAGGAAGTAAGGCAGACCGTAGAACGCGAATTCGAACGTGTTACCACGCTGGTCGCGCGCGATCTCGAAGGCTACCCGGTTCTGCAGCGCAAGCTCATGGACGAGATCGTCCGTATCGAAGAGGACTACAAGAAAACCGGGGAAGTGCCGTTGCCGCCACCGGAGTGGGTGAAAGCGATCGAATCGCTCGCCAAGATCAAGGCGTCCGGCGACGGCGTGGTCGAACGGATCCTCGTGGAAATTCGTAATTCGTTGGGTGGCATCTACGACAAAGTGATGTCGGAATACCGCGGAGCCTATCAGGACAGGCACCGCATCCTGAAGGGCTTCCTGCCGTTCTGGCGTTCAGTCAGCCAGACGCTCACTCAGGTGGAT
>DATMZQ010000364.1:0-5152 GCA_035573615.1 Burkholderiales bacterium
CGGATATTCCAAATACATGACGCGCGGGACGCCGGGCAAGAAGCATTTCGCCAGCGGATCGGCGGTCTGCCGGTTCGCGAAGTTCTCCAGTTTCTTTGCCGCAGCCATCGGCTGATAGGGAATCGTGCCGCCCTCGACCACACTCTTGCCTGCCGGCACTCCCGTTCTTGCGGCATGGTCCTGCAGATCGACCGACGCCTGGTTGCGAACCTGCCAAATTCCCTGCAGATTCGGTTTGCCATCCGCCAACCTAGGCAGGGTCTGCGCCGACAGCGTAAGTGCCGCCAACAGCATTAGGATTACCGGCCTGAAAATCATATGCATCTCCTCAAATTGCTCTCGCGATTCGACCATGAAACGCGCAACTTGGTCAAGCAACTCTCTTGAATCACTGTAGCTGTGAGATCGAGCCCTCACCTTATAATCAATTTGCGGTAGAAGAGTCATGGATACTGAACTTCAAATCACCAGCAATTTGCTGGAGTCCTGGCCGGCGCTGACACCCGAAGAACGCGTGGAAGCTTTCGAGCGCATTCCGCGCGCCGAGGCCGATGACTTTTTTCTGGAATTGCCGCCCCGCGATCAGGCCGCTCTCATCCTGGCTTTGCAGGTCGGTGAACGGCGGATCTGGATGCGGCTGCTGGCTCCGGACGACGCCACCGACGTGATCCAGGAAGCACCGGAGGAAGATCGCGCGTCTCTCATTGCGATGCTCGACGAATCCGCGCGCCGCGAAGTCGCTGCATTGATGGCCTATCAGGAAGACGATGCCGGTGGATTGATGAGTCCGCGATTCGCACGTCTGCGACCGGAGATGACCATCGATGAAGCGATCGCGTACCTGCGGCGGCAGGCGCAGTCGGGTCTGGTGGAAACCGTTCACTACTCCTACGTGCTCGATTCGGAACAGCGTCTGCTGGGAGTCGTGACGTTCCGCCGATTGTTCTCCGGCCAGCGAGATCAGATTGTCCGCGACATCATGCGCACGGAATTCACGAAGGCATCCGAAGAGATGGATCAGGAACAACTCGCACAGCTTTTCACCGAGAAACATCTCCTCGCGATTCCGATCGTGGATGCTTCGGGCCACATGAAGGGTATTGTCACCGTTGACGACATCGTCGATGTTGTGTCGGAAGAAGCCAGCGAAGATATTCAGAAAATCGGCGGCACCGAGGCACTGGATGGTCCATATCTCGAAGTGGGATTCCTGCAAATGGTCCGCAAGCGCGGTGGCTGGCTGGCCGCTCTGTTCCTCGGGGAAATGCTGACGGCGACTGCGATGGGGCACTTCGAGAAAGAAATTGCCACGGCGACAGTTCTGGCGCTGTTCATCCCGCTGATCATCAGCAGCGGTGGAAACTCCGGATCTCAGGCCACGACGCTGGTCATCCGGGCGATGGCGCTTGGAGAAGTCCGCTTGAGAGACTGGTGGCGTGTGGTGCACCGCGAAATTGCTTCGGGCTTTACGCTCGGTTGTATGTTGGGGACCATCGGTTACGTTCGAATCATTCTCTGGCAGTCGATTCACTGGTACGACTACGGTCCTCACTATCAGCTCGTGGCATTGTCGGTTGCCTTCAGTCTGGTCGGCGTCGTTCTATTCGGTACTCTTGCCGGATCCACGCTGCCATTCATCCTGCGGTTGCTGAAACTGGATCCGGCCAGCGCATCCGCTCCATTTGTAGCCACGCTTGTCGATGTGACCGGCCTCATCATCTATTTCACGGTTGCGAGCATCATTCTTCACGGCACTCTGCTTTAGTTGCCACCGCGAGGAATTTGTTTTCAGCCCTGCCGTTTTGGGTTTAAACTACCTGCCTTATGTTCGGACGAACCACATTCGCTTTCTCAACGCCGCATCTTCCTGTAAAGGATCGACCGGTCGGCATGTGCGCGCTTGCCATGTCGATTGGACGCTGGCCAACCATCTGAGAAAGCGGGAGCGGCCTTCCCGCTCCCGAACCTCGAAGAAATTTCAAAGTAACAATTAGGGTTTTTGGGTAAGCCGCTCCCGGGGAATGTTGCGTCCTCTAACGCTTGTCGTTTAGGAGGTCCCATGAGTCGTGGAGTGGAAATTCGAGAACTGATGAAGAATTTTGTCCTGACGCGGTGGAGCGGTTTGCGGCGAAGGGTGTCTGACGTCGTCGCCGTCGATGGTATCAGCCTCAGCGTGCCTCCGGGCCAGTCGGTCGCATTCATCGGACCCAATGGCGCTGGAAAATCCACGACCATCAAGATGCTTACCGGAATCCTGCATCCGACCTCCGGCGAAGTCTCGGTTCTTGGGTTCATTCCGTGGCGTGACCGGCGCAGGCTGGCGCATCAAATCGGCGCGGTGTTCGGGCAGCGGTCGCAATTGTGGTATCACCTGCCGCCCGGAGACACGTTTGACTTGCTGTCGCGTATCTACAGCCTCAAGCGCGAGGAGTTCGTTCGAACTCGCAACGTGCTGATCGAGCGATTCAATTTGGGGTCGTTTATGAACACGCCGGTGCGCAAACTCTCGCTCGGTCAGCGTATGAGAGCGGAAGTTGCGGCAAGCCTGTTGCACCGTCCGAAAGTGTTGTTCCTGGACGAGCCGACCATCGGGCTCGATGTGATCGCCCGGCAGGAATTGCGCAATCTGATTTGCGAATGGAATCGCAACGATGGCACGACGATCTTTCTGACCAGTCACGATGCCGGCGATATCGAGCACGTGGCCGAGCGCGTGATCGTGATCAATCACGGCCAGGTGGTCGTCGACGACAATGTGGCGGCCGTGCGGCGGAAGTATCTCGGCGCGAAGATTCTGCGTGTGCAATTCCATGAGGTGCCCCGGCCCGTGCTGTTGCCCGGTGTTACGGTGCTTTGCAGTTCCGAATATGAATGGAAACTGCAGATCGATACGGCCATCACTCCGGTGAGGCGCGTCACCTCCGCCGTTCTCGATGCCGGATCCGTAGCGGACATTGCCGTTGAAGACCCGCCGCTGGAGGAAGTAATCGCTCGAATTTATTGCGAAAGCAGAAGGGAAGTCCCGTCATGAAGCAAGCGGAAAAGTATTTGTGGATCGGCTGCACCGCGGCGAGATCGAATCTGGCTTATGCCGGAGAAGTGATTTATCGCAGTACGTTTATTGCGGTCATTCTCTACATCTTCATGCGGCTGTGGACCGTCGTCTATGCGGGTGCGGGTTCGCAGCGCATCGGAGGCCTGACGCGCCCGCAGATGCTGTGGTACCTCGTCATCACCGAAGCGATACTCATGTCGACGCCTCGTGTCGCAGCCGAAGTGGATGACGATGTGAGGACAGGACGGCTGGCGGTTCACCTCATACGCCCACTCTCTTACGTTTGCGGGCACCTGAGCCGGGCCATGGGCGATCGTGTGGTCCGATTTGGGATCAATCTTGCTGTGGGTGCGGTCATCGCGTTCATCCTGGTAGGCCCGATACCCATGAGCCTGCCGGGACTGGCAATGTTCCTGGCCGTTCTGCCCGCGGCATTCCTGCTGGATTTCCTGGGAATGTTCCTGATCGGCCTTTGCGCGTTCTGGCTCGAGAGTACCTCCGGACTTGTCCTGATTTATTCGCGCGCGGTCATGATGTTCGGCGGCATGTTCCTGCCGTTGGAAATCTATCCGGCCGCGATGCAGCCGGCGCTCCGGGTGCTGCCCTTTGCCAGCATGGTGAGCGCGCCCGGACGCATGTTTGTGAATCCGAGTTTCCGGCACTTCGGCGAAGCCATCGTGATCCAGGGCTGCGCGGTTGTGGTCTTTGCCATAGTGGTGGCAATGGTTCAGTCCATTGCGCTGAAACGCCTGTTTGCCAATGGAGGTTGAGATGTGGAGATCGGTTCTGGATTATTTGCACTTAGCCGTTGCGTATATGCGCATCAACATCCGCGCCCAACTGGAATACCGCGGAGCATTTTTTTCTCAGATCGCCGCGATGTTTATCAATGATGGCGTATGGGTGGTGTTCTGGATGTTTTTCTTTACGCGGTTTCCGGTGCTGCACGGCTGGAATCTGAAGGATGTCCTGTCGCTTTGGGCTATAACGACGGCGGGGTATGGCCTGGCGTACGGCGTGATGGGGAATGCGCATCGGCGTCTGGCCCCTGCCATCGTTCAGGGTGAGCTGGATCTGTGGTTGCTGCATCCGCGCGCGGTGCTGCCGCATCTGCTGCTTGGCAGCACGATTCCCAGCGCATGGGGCGATGCTCTGTTCGGGTATGTGGTCTACCTGGGTTTCATCAGACCCGATGCTGCGCGCGCGATGATGTTTGTTGCACTGTCCGTTGTGGTTGCAGTGGTATTTGTGGGGTTGGGCGTGATGACCGGCAGTTTAAGTTTCTACGTGGGCAATGCGAGCACGCTTTCGGACCAGTGGCGGGACACCTCGATCACGTTTGCGACGTATCCTCCGACGCTGTTCGAAGGAAAGGTGAAGCTGCTCCTGTTCACACTGATACCGGCTGGATTTATCAGTTACCTGCCGGTTGAGGCGCTGCGATCCTTGTCGATTGCAAATCTGTTTGTCGCATTCACAGGAGCTCTGGCGGTGCTTGCCGCCGGTGTTGCCATGTTCTATCACGGCCTGCGGCGGTACGAATCCGGGAACTTGATTTCGATAAACGGGTGAACAAGGCCAGATCTCTAGAACTGATATGCCAGGGCCAGATTGAAGACATTGCCGCGGCCGCCAGGACCGTTTCCTGTGGGAAGACCGCTGGTAAAGGTTTTGGTCCTGAACTGCCAGTTCGACCACTCGAATGCCAGAGTCACGTTATCCGTCAACTTGCGGAAATAGCTGGCCCACGATACGGTATTTTTCGCTCGGGTCGAGTTCGACAACAGCTTGCGATCTCGCGGATCGTCGGTTCCAACGCCGACATAGAACACGTTTTTATTGTCGCTGGTAGCTCGGATGATCAGTTCGCCCCAGCCACCGCCACTGCCGATCTTGTTGAATTGGATCGGTGCTCCACCGCCCGGATTAAAAACCGCGACGCCTTGAAGCACCCCGCCCTGAAACGGTATCAGGTTACTGCCGACGAAGCCTTCGCCGCGAAGTCGAATGCGTGATTGCAGTGGCACGCTGAAATCGTAGGCAAATGCCCAGGAATCGAGCTCTCTGTCGGCGCCGATTCGTTCACGGCCATAGTGG
>DATMZQ010000365.1:0-4746 GCA_035573615.1 Burkholderiales bacterium
TCGAGAGTCCCAGTCCCAGTCCGCCGTACTTGCGTTGCGTCGAACTATCCGCCTGGCTGAAGCGCGCGAACAGGTTCGGAAGAAATTCCGGACTGATACCGTGGCCCGTGTCGCGAACGCTGATTTCGACATCACAATTAACGCGCTCGGCAGTTATGGATACCGTCCCACCGGTATCGGTAAATTTAATGGCATTGTTCAGCAGATTCCAGAGCACCTGCTGCAGCCGGCCAGAATCGCCGCTCAGCATATCTCGCAGATGCCCCAGTTTCTTTTCCAGCCGGATGCCTTTTGCATCGGCGGTCGGCCTTACGGATTCAAGTGCTGCGTTGATCACTTCCGCCACATCGACTTTCTGGATATCGAGCCGTATTTTTCCGGAAATGATCCGGCTGACATCGAGCAGATCTTCAATCAGCTGCGTTTGCAGGCGCACATTGCGATCGATCACGCCCAGCGCATGCGAAAGTGTCTGCGGGTCGTCCTTGCCGGCCATCAACAATTGCGTCCAGCCAAAGATGGCGTTGAGCGGGGTCCGGAGTTCATGACTCAACGTTGCCAGAAATTCATCCTTCACTGCGCTTACCCGCTCGGCTTCCTGGCGCGCAGCGCGTTCGCTGTCCAACAGCATGCGCCGCTCTTCCGCGCCAAGCTTTTCCTGTGTGATATCGCGGGTCGTACCGTCGAAGCGGACTGCGTTGCCGGTCATGTCGTAGAAGGTTCTGCCGGCAGCGCGCACCCAGCGTATGCGTCCATCGGCGGATACGGTCCTGAATTCGACGTCGTATTGCTTGCCCTTGGACAGGGTCTCTTCGACGGCTTGACGGGTACGTTCACGATCATCGGGATGCAGCAGGGAATAAAAAACCTCAAAAGTGATTTCTTCGGCGTCCGGACTGAGCCAGAAATGGGTTTTGCAGCGATCGTTCCAAACAATTCTGCCCTGCGGCATCTCGCAGTGAAAGGTGCCCAGTTCTGAGGCCTCCACGGCCAATTCGAGTTGCAATTGCAGTTCGCGGGCTTTTTGTTCAGCTTGCCGGATGGCATCCACCTGATCGCGGATCTGGTACTGGCGGATTCGACCGCGAATCGCCCCTTGCATGGCGCTGACCAGCGAACGCATGAGCGCGGGCCGCTCCAATATCGTTGCGTTGCGCAGCGCCTTCATCATGCGCTGGGCCGCGGCCGAGTCCAGCGCCCCGGGCATCATGACCACCATCGGCACTTCTGACCACGGTGGCTGACTATCCAGGACAGCCCGCAGCTCTTCCGCACCGGTCGCCGAAAATGCCTCGTCGGTGAGAAGCACTGCACCCGCGCCGATGCGCAGTTCTTCGCTTAACCGATGCAGATTTCTGACCGGGCAACAGACCATGCCGGCGTTGGCCAGGATCCGGCAGGTAATTTCGCCATCCCGCGCAGTCGGAGCAAGCAATAACACCCGCGTTTCGACGTCCGCATCGAAATCCATCTGCCGCTGCAGGTCTGTCACGCTAGTCACCGCGAGGAGCTGTTTCAACCGGGACACCCGTGAGGATGCCGCGGAACTGCTGCAGTGGTTCGCTTAGCGCGATACCTTCATTGCTAAAGCGCAGCTCCCGAATCGTTTCTTCGTGCGGACCACTACGTTTTTTCAGAACCGAGACGGCCTTCTTGACTTTGCCGGCATATTCGAAAAAACGCAGCAGCACGACCATGTCCGCCAGATAGCTGGTATCGACCGGCGCTACCATGTTGGATCCCAGGAGCCCGTGCTGGGCTGCGACCATGATGGTCGTGACGCCGCGCCGGCCCAGATATGTCAACAATTCGTGAAGCTGGTTGATCAGGTAATGCTCATCCGGCATGGCGAGGAGATAGCCGTTCAAGCTGTCGATGACGATGAGTTTTGCATGGTCCCGTTCAACGCTCTCGCGCACCAGGTGCACGAATTCTCCTGGCGACAGCTCAGCCGGATCGACCTGACGCAAGGAAATCTGCGCTGCGTTGCGTCCTTCCGTAAATTTGATCCCCAGTGCATTCATGCGCGCCTCCAAAGTTTCAAGGCTTTCGTCGAAGGCAAATATGCTGGCGTGATCGCCGCGCTGGGCTGCGGCCACCGCATACTGAATGGCAATCGTGGATTTTCCCGTGCCGGCAGGACCCATAATTAATGTGCTGGTACCGCGATCGGGCCCACCTCCAAGCAAATTATCGAGTTCCTGAATTCCACTTTTGATGGGGCCCCTCGTGAAAGACTTCCCGTGCTCGGCAGCGACCAACCGCGGATAGACCAGCAGCCCGCCTTGCCTGATGGAAAAATCGTGGAAGCCGCCGCGGAAATCCGAACCGCGCAATTTCACGACCCGCAGTCGTCTGCGTGCCGCTCCGTACAGCGGCGCGTGTTGTTCCAGCGAGATAACGCCGTGTGCAATGCTCTGCAGCTGCAAGTCGGAGCCTTCCGAAGTATGGTCATCGAGCAATACCACCGTGCATTGGCGCCCCGCGAAAAATGATTTGAGCGCGAGGATCTGACGCCGGTAACGCAAGGAGCTTTGCGCAAGCAGGCGCAATTCCGACAGCGAATCGAACACCACTCGCTGCGGATTCACCTTCGCCACGCCATCCAAGATCTTTTCAATCATGGTCGCGAGTTCAACTTCCGACTGCGAGTACATGGTGACCTGCGCTTCGCTGTCCAGCTCGGCCTCGTCCGCGATCATTTCGACCACGTCGATGCCGTCAAGCGTCCAGCCGTGCGAATGCGCACCAGCAGCCAGCTCTTCCCGGGTTTCCGACAGCGTGACGTAAAGGCATTTTTCGCCCATCTTCGCGCCGTCGCGCAGAAATTGCAGTGACAAGGTGGTCTTGCCGGCCCCGGGATCGCCTTCCACCAGATAGAGGCGACGGCGCGGCAGCCCACCGCCGAGAATATCGTCGAGCCCGGCGATTCCCGTGCTGCAACGCTCCAGTCCTTTGCTGTCCGTCATGTGAATGGGCCCTCCCGGCAGGATTCTGGTTTCTGGCTATTTTATAGATTTGTTTTGATCAGCTACGGAGCAGCCAAGGTTGAAGGGACGAGGCTCGTTGACCCCGTATCATTGGCAAAAGTTTCCGGACGTTATCGGGACAGCGGGACAACCAGGAACCATGGCGTCGTGGACCGCCTGCGTAAAGGCCGCTCAGTTGCTTTTGCGCGGCCGATTGGTTAGGTTCGACGTTTACGCGGGGTCCTTGCAATGAGCGGTTTCGCAGAATACGAACAATACGATGCGTTGGGACTGGCGGAACTCGTACGCCGCAACGAAGTGACCCCCGGTGAATTGCTCGACGCGGCCATCGAGCGCGTGGAAGCGCGCAACCCGGCCGTCAATGCAGTCACGATGAAACTATACGACTACGGCCGAAAGGCGATTGCCGATGGTCTGCCCGATGGGCCGTTTCGCGGCGTTCCGTTCCTAATGAAAGACCTTACATCGCCGGTAGCCGGCGTGCCGATGACGCGCGGTTCAAAATATTTTGCCGATACACCGCCTTCAGCCATCGACAGCGAACATGTAAGGCGCCTGAAAAAAGCGGGGCTGGTGATTTTCGGGCGCACGAATACGTGCGAACTCGGCCTTTCGCTGACGTGTGAACCGCAGTTGCACGGGCCGACCCGAAATCCGTGGAACCTTGCCCACATTTCCGGCGGTTCCAGCGGTGGCGCTGCGGCCGCTGTGGCCGCTCGCATGCTGCCGATCGCGCACGCGTCGGATGGCTTTGGCTCGATCCGCGCGCCGGCTGCCTGCTGTGGGCTGGTCGGACTCAAGCCGACTCGCAGCCGCAACACCTTCGCTCCGTTTGCAGGGGAGGGATTGGGTGGCGTCTCAACCGAACACGCAGTGTCGCTCAGCATACGCGACAGCGCGGCGTTGCTGGATGCAACGCGCGGTGCCGGGCCGGGAGACCCCTATGTCGCGCCACCGCCCTCGCGCCCGTATCTGCAGGAAGCCGGCGCAGATCCGGGGAAATTAAAAATCGCATGGACGAGTGCAGCGCCAAACGGCGCGACCATCGATGCGGCTTGCCTGCGCGTGCTTGCGCAAACCGTCAGGCTTTGCGAGCAGCTTGGACATGACGTGGAGGAATGTGATCCGAAAATAGATCGAGAGGCAGTCGTGCCGACATTCCTCACGCTGGCCGCTGCCAACACTGTCGTCAATCTTTCCACCCATCCGACAGCGGGTCGGCCGGCACGCGACAGTGAAGTGGAACGCATTACGAGGTTGACGGCCAAAATGGGGGAAAGCATAAGCGCAGCGGATTACGTCCGCGCCACGCAAATGGCACATCGGCTGGGACGGCAAATGGCAACATTCCATACCGGGTGGGATGTATTGTTGACACCGGGCCTCAGCTCGGCTGCCGTCAAGCTGGGCTGGCTCGACATGATGATGGACGACCTGCAGGAATACTGGCGCCGTGTGTTCGAGTTCTCGCCGTTCACAGTCTGGTTCAACTTAACGGGTCAACCGGCACTGATGTTGCCGCTCGATCAAACGCTAGGCGGTATGCCGCTTGCGGTGCAAGCGGTAGCGCGTTTCGGGGATGAGGCGACATTGATTCGCCTGGGTGCGCAACTTGAAGCGGCCAGGCCGTGGTTCGCCCGCAAGCCGGCAATTGCCGCGTGATGCAACGTTGATGCAGTGAGGCATTCATAATGGACGCAGAAAAGCCGGATCTCAAAGCGGGCATTTCACTGGACCAGCTACCGGATGGTGGCTT
>DATMZQ010000366.1:0-13387 GCA_035573615.1 Burkholderiales bacterium
ATGCGGGCGGCGTGTGGAGTTTGCCGCCGACGCTTCGGTTTGGCGACCAGGACCGCGATAAATACCTTGCGATCGGAGAATCCGATCGCATGACCCTTAAATTTGTAAAGCCCTGACCCATGAATGATTCATTGCGTTTAATCGTGCAAGTTGATGCCGCTGCTGCTGCGCTTGAAGCCAAAGTAATCGGCTGGCGCCGCGATTTTCATCAGCATCCCGAACTGTCGAATCGGGAAACGCGCACCGCCGGGGTCGTGACCGACCATTTGCGCCGGCTCGGGCTCAAGGTTGAGACCGGGGTTGCGCATACCGGCGTGGTCGGCTTGATCGACTCAGGCAAGCCGGGTCCGGTGATCGCGCTGCGCGCGGACATGGATGCCCTGCCCGTGACTGAGCAGGTTGATGTGCCGTTCGCGTCGAAAGCGCGGGCGACCTACAACGGACAGGACGTCGGCGTCATGCATGCCTGCGGCCATGATTGCCATGTTGCGATTCTCATGGGAGTAGCCGAAGTTCTGGCCGCAGCAAAGGACAGCCTTAAAGGCAAGGTCAAATTTATTTTCCAGCCGGCTGAAGAAGGCCCGCCGGCTGGCGAAGAAGGTGGCGCCGCGCTGATGATCAAGCAGGGCGTGCTGGAGAATCCCAAGCCCGATGTCATTTTCGGTCTGCACGTGTTTGCCGGCATCGAGGCGGGACGCATTGCGTATCGACCTGGCCCCACGATGGCGAGCGCGGACAGGATACGCGTGGTCGTCAACGGCCGGCAGACGCATGCGGCATTGCCATGGCGCGGCGTGGACCCGATTGTGATCTCCTCGCAGATCGTGCTGGGCTTGCAGACAATCATCAGCAGGCAGGTGGATGTATCGCTAGAGCCTGCCGTGCTGAGCATCGGCGCCATTCGCGGCGGCATACGGGACAACATTATTCCGGACACAGTGGAAATGCTCGGCACGGTAAGGACTTTTGATGAAGCGATGCGCGCTGATATCCGCGCGCGCATACGCAATACTGTGGAGATGATCGCCAAAAGCGCCGGAGGATCGGCGCACGTCGAATTCGATAGTGCCTACCCGGTCACCGTGAACGACGTGCCGCTGACCGAGCGCATGGTGCCGACGCTGGAGCGGGTGGCAGGCAAGAGCAATGTGTTCCTGGGCCAGAAGATCACAGGCTACGAGGATTTTTCGCATTATCAGCAAAGAATCCCGGGCTTCTTCTACTTTGTCGGCATTACGCCCAGCGGGATTGATCGCAAGCAATCGGCGCCCAACCATTCACCGCATTTCTTCGTCGATGAATCTGCATTGCTGGTTGGCTTGAGATCTCTCGTGCATCTAACGCTCGATTACATGGCATCGACTACCCAGCCGGGTTAAAATCCGCGCCAACGACCATACGAGCCGGAGGATATTGTGACCCGTAACCGCAAGCTGATTTCATTCCTGCTGTTTCTGGCGGCAGTCTTCATACCTGCGACGCTGCTGCGTGCGGACACCGATGAAAAGGGTTTTATCCGGGTTCTGCCGGAAAATATCGAATGGAAAGATGCACCCGGGTACAACGGGGTCAAGATGGCTGTGATTGCGGGAGATCCGTCCAAGCCTGGCGTGTACGTTGTCCGTGTGAAGTTTCCGCCGGGGCTGATGTCGCGTCCGCATTTCCATCCCGATGATCGTTATGCCGTGGTACTCAAGGGAACCTGGTGGACAGGCACCGGGGACACTTTCGATCCCGCCTCGACTGTTCCGGTACCGGCCGGCGGCTTCATGAAGCACCCGGCCGGCGGTCATCATTTCGACGGCGCCAAGGATGAGGAAGTCATTCTGCAGTTGATCGGCTATGGCCCGGGAGGCACGACCATGATTCACCCGGAGGAGGGTCATACCGGCCCATCCAGATAATTTCTGGCAATGCTCACCAAGCGGCAGAGCTCTCTGCCGCTTTTTCGTTTCCAAACGCATGGATAAACACAAGGCGCACCGTGCTTTCCGATATTGAAATAGCCCAGAACGCCCGGATGCAACGCATCAGCGTGCTGGCGCGCGAGCGTCTTGGCATCGCGGAAGAAAATCTCGAACCGTACGGCCACTTCAAAGCCAAGCTTTCACTGGAATATCTCGACACCCTGAGGGATCGCGCTGATGGCAAGCTGATCCTGGTAACGGCGATCAGTCCAACACCGGCCGGCGAAGGCAAGACTACGACCACGGTCGGGCTGGGCGACGCGTTGAATCGCATCGGCAAAAAGGCTTTGATTGCGCTGCGCGAACCCAGTCTTGGGCCGGTATTCGGCATGAAAGGCGGCGCCGCGGGCGGTGGGTACGCGCAAGTGGTACCCATGGAAGATATCAATCTTCATTTCACGGGCGACTTCAACGCGATTCAGCTTGCCAATAATCTGCTGGCGGCACTGCTGGACAATCATGTCCATCATGGCAACGAACTCGGCATCGACGTGCGTCGGGTTAGCTGGAAGCGTGTGCTGGACATGAATGATCGTGCCTTGAGGGACATCGTTGTGTCCCTCGGCGGGCCGGGCAATGGTTACCCCAGGCAGGATGGCTTCGACATCGTTGTGGCATCCGAAGTCATGGCGATCTTCTGCCTGGCGACTTCGTTGGCCGATCTCAAACAACGACTCGGCAATATCGTTGTCGCGTACACCAGGGAGCAATCGCCGGTCCGTGCGCGCGACCTTGCGGCGCATGGCGCCATGACCGTGTTGCTCAAAGATGCGCTCAAGCCCAACCTGGTGCAAACGCTGGAAAATACGCCGGCCATTCTGCACGGCGGGCCATTCGCCAACATTGCTCACGGCTGCAATTCAGTCATTGCCACACGAGCCGGCCTCAAACTGGCGGACTATGTCGTGACGGAGGCCGGTTTCGGTGCCGATCTCGGCGCGGAAAAATTTGTCGATATCAAATGCCGCAAATCGGGACTTCGCCCCGACGCCTGCGTCATCGTTGCCACTTTGCGCGCGCTGAAATATCACGGCGGTGCAGATCTCAAGGACTTGAACCGCGAGAACCTGGCTGCTTTGGAGAAGGGCCTGGCGAACCTGGAGCGTCACATCAGCAACGTGCGGACTCAGTTCGGGCTGCCCTGCGTGGTATCGATTAACCAATTTACGCACGACACCGACGCCGAAATCGCACTTTTGAAGCACAGGATTTCCACGCCGGACACGCCGGTCGTCCTGGCACAGCACTGGGCCCGGGGCGGCGCCGGAGCGGAAGAACTCGCGCGTGCAGTCGTCCGGACCATCGACAAAGGTGTTTCCGGATTCAAATATGTCTACGAGGATTCTGCGACGTTGTGGGACAAGGTGCGCGCAGTTGCTACAAAAATTTACGGCGCGGCGGATGTGACTGCGGACGCAAAGGTCAAGGCGCAGATCCAGAAGTTGCAGGAGGACGGGTATGGGCACTATCCAATCTGCATCGCCAAAACGCAGTATTCGTTTTCCACCGATGCATCAGCGCGCGGAGCGCCGTCCGGGCACATCATCAATGTGCGCGAAGTACGCCTTGCGGCCGGTGCGGAGTTTGTTGTGATGGTCTGCGGTGACATCATGACCATGCCTGGGTTGCCCAGGGTGCCGGCCGCGACGAAGATCGATCTGACAGCGGATGGCAAGGTAGTCGGACTGTTCTAGCCTGAAAATGATGAGTATCGTCCAGGCAGCAAGCCAGCGCGATAGTCGCCGCAATGCGCTCTGAATTCAAAGCCACAACGGCGCTATCCGTCCAGCGTGGCGAAACATCGGCCGTGCAAGATCTGGACTGGCTCGCGCAGAATATCCCCTGCCAGGCAGCGTGTCCCGCCGGTACCGATATTCCGGGCTACCTCGAAGCGATCTACCATGGACGCTTTGCCGACGCCTACGCGATCAATTTACGAGACAACGTATTTCCCGCCGTGCTGGGCAGGGTGTGTTCACGGCCTTGCGAACATGCATGCCGGCATGGGTGGGAAGGCAATGGCGAACCGGTAGCCATTTGCTTTTCGAAGCGATCAGCTGCTGATTTTGGCAACAGCGCGCCAGTGCATTTGCAACCCAGTGCTGCCACTGGAAAAACTGTTGCCATTGTCGGTTCGGGTGTCGCTGGCCTTGCAGCGGCGCGCGATCTTGCGCTCGCCGGCCATCGGATTACCGTGTTCGAGAAACACAGTGCGCCAGGAGGCATGCTGAACCAGGGCATCCCAGCGTTTCGCCTGCCAAGAACCGTTATCGCCCGTGAAATCCAGCAAGTGATTGCCACCGGCGTTGAGATCCGCTGCCGCGTAGAGGTAGGCAAGGACATTTCGCTTGCCGAACTGTCAGCGCGATTTGACGCCGTCATCATGGCGGCGGGTACTTTGCGCCCAAATATCCTGGAGCTGCCAGGCAAGGAATTGCAAGGCATCGAACACGGCCTTTCGTTTCTGCTGCATGCCAACGAATTTGGCCGGCGCGATATCGGCGCTCGGGTCATTGTGATCGGCGGCGGCTACACGGCCATGGATTGCGCGCGCACGGCGCGGCGCCTGGGTGCGGAGGTCAGCGTGGTCTATCGGCGTTCGCGCGACGACATGGTTGTGCTGCCAGGGGAAGTGGAAGAATTAATCGAAGAGGGCGGTGCTCTGCTACCGAACTATTCGCCGGTAGCGTTTCTCGGTGAAACTGGCAAAGCGGCCAGCGTGCGCTTCATGGCTACCCGTAATGGAGCGCCCGGCCGGGATGGCAGGCACTTGCCGATCGATGTTCCAGGCTCGGAACTGTCCTTGCGTGCCGATACCGTAATTATGGCCACCGGTCAGTTTCCATTGACCGAGTGGATCCGCGAGCCGCTGAAAGGCAAATTGGTTGGACAGGACGGCTGGCTGGCGAGCGGCACCACGCACGAGACGCCGGAAGAAAACATCTTTGCAGCAGGCGATTTTGCGCTGGGTGCGACGACTCTGATCCAGGCCATCGGACATGCGCGGGAATGTGCCCGCAAAGTAGATCGCTGGCTAACTGGCGCTGCGCCTTTGCGCGCACGTGCCAAACTCGGCCCGATATTTCAGTCGAAGGTCCCCGGTGGCCATGACACCAATCGGACCCCGCAAATGAATGTCATTCCAATCCATGTAATGCCGACACTGCCGGTCTCCGCGCGGACGCTGAGCGTTGAAGTGGAAACCGGGTTTTCCCCTGCAACGGCAAGCGAAGAAGCGTCCCGCTGTTACCTGTGTCACTACAAGTTTGAAATCATCGACGAGAAATGCGTCCTTTGTGACGAATGCCTCAAGGTGAAGCCAGTGGAGGGCTGCATCGTGGAGATCGCTTCGCTGCTGCGCGATGGCGAAGGACGGATCACCGGCTATACCCGCATCGAACAGGGCAAGACGGACTCGCTGTATTACAACCGGCTCTGGATTGACCAAAGCCAATGCGTCCGCTGCGGGCGCTGTGAAGCAGTCTGTCCCGTCAATGCCATTACCATCCAGAAGGTCTCGCTGCACGCCTGACGTACCCGGCAGACCGGCGCGCAACCGGCCTTGCCGTCCCGGCTGGCTTCCAAAATCGCATTTCTTGCGGCTATACTGCGTTTGAAGGCCGTGTGGCAGCCCCAATATGCGGTTCCGGGCGACCGCCGGTGAAGAGCCGAAGACCGTTGGTTGTCCGCGCTTCGGCATGACTTGTCAGGAGAGCGGAGTTGGCCCTGGTTCTTGCGGTCGATATGGCTGGCGTTCCCAGCCGGTGGTTGATGGTCGAGGAAGCCATTTCGTACTATGCGCGGCGCATGGTCGCATGGTCGCTTGGCGATCCGGTCGCGACCTACCGCGGGGGCATTTGCCGCCTTACCGGCCTGCGCTCCGAACTGTCCACACACAGCATCATTGCGATCAAAGGCGCGGTCGATTTTGTCAAAGACCACCACACCGAACCCCATCTGTCGAATACGTCACTCTTTTTCCGCGATCGGCACATGTGTGCGTATTGCGGGGGTCAATACAAGGAACGCGATCTGTCCAGAGATCACGTGATTCCGGTTTACCTGAATGGACGCGATCGCTGGATGAACGTCGTGACCGCGTGCCGCTCCTGCAATATCCGCAAGGGCGGGCGCACGCCTGAAGAAGCACACATGCCGCTGCTGTATACGCCTTACGTGCCCAATCGCTACGAACATTTGATCCTGCAAAATCGCCGGATTCTGCAGGACCAGATGGAATATCTGATGGCGAAGGTGCCGAGGTACAGCCGCTTGTACGTCTGATTCGCTCAAATGCACTGAAAAGCCGGCTCCAGCCGGCTTTTTCTTTTGTGCAATGCACATGCCAGGCGGATTATGCTGCTGAACAAAAGCCGGGTTGCCGAATCCAACGAAGCACGAGGAGAAAACCATGCAGCGATTTGTTCTTACCGCCATTCTTGCGATTCTGGCACTCACGGGTTGCCAGTCCAATCCGGTTACGGGCCGCAAACAATTAATGTTGGTCTCCGAAGACACCGCGATCAACGAGTCCAAACAAGCCTATGTCGCCATGCTGCAACCGCTGGCCCAGCAGCACAAGATCGACACCAATCCCGCCACAGTTGCGCGAGTGCACGAAATCACCGGCCGGCTGATTGCACAGGCAGTGAAATACCGGCCGGAAACCGAGAAATGGGATTGGAGCGTCAAGGTAATCGATGACCCGAAGACCGTGAATGCCTGGTGCATGGCTGGAGGCAAGATGGCCATCTACACGGGACTCATCCAGCAAATCCAGCCGACCGACGATGAACTGGCACAGGTCATGGGTCATGAAATTTCACATGCACTGGCGAAGCACACGCAGGAACGAATGTCACGTGCCATGGCCATGCAAGTAGGGCTGGGCGCAGTGGCCCTGTCACAGCAGAACAGCAAGTACGGGAATCTGGCGCTCACTGGTGCCCAGGCTGCCGCGGTCGTCGGGTTGGAACTGCCAAACAGCCGCACTGCAGAGTCGGAAGCCGATCGCATCGGAATAGAACTCGCCGCCAAGGCGGGTTATGACCCGCACGCCGCCGTTACCCTGTGGCAAAAAATGGCTAAGGTGGGCGGCGGCGATCCAAATTCCCGCAATGACTTTCTGTCCACGCATCCCGCGCCCGTAAAGCGCATGGAAACCCTGGCTGAACTGGTCCCGCAGATGATGCCTTACTATGCTGACAAATCACCTCGTCCGATGTATCAGTTGCATGCATCCAACCCTTGAAACCAGGGCTCATTGATCGGATTGCGCGCATCATCAGATAGCGCCTGACGAGCGTCTCAATTTTTAACGCCTGCAAATCACGGGCGGCAATAACAGGCGCGCTGAGTCGGCCGCGCGATTTGCACGGCATCGATCGCACTCATTCGAGCGCGCGACAATTACCGCAGGCACCGGGCGCTAGAAAAAATTTCGCGCTTTCAAATTCGCAGCGCCCGCGAAAAATTCGACGGTACAGTCTCTTGTAATTCTTGCAACTTGCATCCTGTCGCCGCAGTGAGACGGGTACGGAAAAATCAGTAGAGCTTTCGCTGCATTCCCGTAAGATACGGCCTACAAAACATGCGGGAGACAAAACAAGTTGAATTCCATACGGGGGTATTTCACCGGGCGCGCAATCAGCAGCAGCAGCGCATCGGTCTCCAGCTGGCGCAACTTACTGCGCCTTTCGGCGATCGGTTTTTCGGTCATTGCAGCGCTTCAGTGCGGCACCTGTTTTGCCGCATCTGCGCAAAAAGATCCAGCGCTTCGCGCACTCGCCGAGGCCATCGAGCAAGTGAGGGCAAAGTATGTCGGTGTTGTCGACGAGAAAAAAATGGTGTCGGACGCCATTCGCGGCATTGTCCAGGGTCTGGATCCTTATTCGGATTATCTGGATCCATCGTCCTACAGTGAGCTGCGCCAGGATAACAGCGGAAGGTTTGGCGGCCTAGGTCTCGAAGTCGCGATGGATGGCGGTGCGGCGCGCGTTGTTGCTACCATCGAGAACTCGCCGGCGTCTCGCGCGGGATTGCAGCCCGGAGATCTTGTTACCGGGATAGACGGCGTAAGCCTCGAGGGTTTTACGCTGGACCAGACCATCCGCCGCGCACGCGGCGAACCGGACACCAGCGTTGCGCTTACCGTGCTACGCAAGGCAGACGCGCAGGCCAGCGTTATTACGCTCAAGCGTGCGATCATCCAAAGTCGCAGCGTGACTTCCGCGCTACTGGGCTCGGGTTACGGGTATATCCGGATCAGTCAATTCACGCAGCGTACTGCCGAATCGACCGTTACAGAGCTGGCGCAGCTCTATCGCAAGGGAGGCGGCAATCTGAAAGGATTGCTCATCGACCTGCGCGACAATCCCGGCGGCCTCCTGCGATCCGCAGTGGCCGTATCCTCCATATTCCTGCCGAAGGATTCTCTGGTCGTGTACACCGAGGCTGCGCACGCGGAGTCCCGCATGCGTTTGAAATCCAGTGAAGATCAATATCAGCCAAAAGGCCGGGATGAAGTGTTGAAGCAGATGCCCGATCTAAAAACGCTGCCTTTGGTGGTGCTGGTCAATTCCGGGTCAGCGTCCGCATCTGAAATCATGGCGGGCGCCTTGCAGGACAATCGTCGGGCCACAGTCGTGGGCACGCAGACTTTCGGCAAAGGGTCGGTCCAGGTTCTCGTGCCACTTGAAGATGGCGCCGCATTGAAGCTCACCACGGCATACTACTTCACGCCCAATGGCAAGCGAATCCAGGGCAAGGGCGTAACGCCAGACACGCTGCTGGATCAACTGGCGATCGACAAAGTGGCCGGAATCAAACCCGCAGTGCATGGAACCACGCCCGCGGACACGATCAGTCTTGCTTGCGGGTATTCTGCGGCAGATGTACCGGTTGCCGATGCAGTGGTCGGCAGCGACTGCCAGTTGCTGCGGGCGATTGAACTACTGCGTCTGCTCCCGGTACTCACGCACAGTTGAGCTGTTCCTGAATTGACGCAAGGATGGACGAAGCAGGGCGCAGCAGATGCGCCCTTTTTCTTGTGTATTCCCTCAATGCGAGTTCGGGGAAGCTGTCGTCGAGGGCTAAAACGACGGGTAGCAGACGTCAGCGCCGTCGGTGGGGATCTTTTTGCCGGCAAGCTTTTGCAGCGGCACCCAGAGTATGGACGTCGCGAGGCGGCCAACCGTTCCCACGATGTCGCCTGGGGACACACCGATTTTGAAATTACTGAACGTCCCACCCACCTCGATTGGCGTTTCCAAACTCAGAAACTGCGCTGTTTTGGCCTGCGGGCTCATACGAACTTTGAAAGCTTCGTCCGAAAAGTTAGCTGTGCCGGTCCCGTTGACGCGCATTCTGCTGGTATCCAGAATGATGCTCCGCTCAACCAGCTTGCCGTCCTTCAAGTCAAAGCGCCCGATGGCGCAATTCACCTTGGATGCTTTGCCAGGATCGACTGCAGGCACCAAAGCCACCAGAACATTGACCGCCCACAAGTCGAAAATTCCGGAATGCATGTTTTGCGGCCAGACGGCGAATTCGATGCGTCCGCTACCATGGCGCAGCGTATCCGACAGATAAAGTGCCCGGGAATCGACGTCCATCTTCAGACTGAATGTGCCGTGCAGATCGCTCTCGGGCTTGATGCGGCGCGCGAGTACGCCATAGTCGAACTTTTGTACATCGACGTGCATATCAACCTTCACATCCTGGTCGGTAGGTTCATATCCCAGCCACAGTTTGGCGCCACCGCCGGGCACATCGACCACCACCGGTCCGATGTCCGCGCGCCCGTTCTCCAGCTTGGCTTCCAGTTTGCCGCTACCCAGCTTGTCGTTGCCAGACAGCACCTGATTGACTTCGACTTTAAGGCGCACATCCTGCCGGCGCAGCGTTTCGCGGCTGAGTAATTTCTGCGCCTGATCACTCGCCGCGGCGGTCTTGCTGCGGACTGCTTCGGCAGTGGGGGCCACGGTCTTGTCATCGGGTTTCTTTTCTATCGGAGACCAATCGCCGAGTTTGAAGTCGTCCAACTGGACGACCGGAGCCCTCAGCACGACATCGATGCCGGGACGCCCGCTCTGTGTCTCCACACGTCCACTGCCCTCGAGAACGCTTGCGCCGACTTGCAGTCGCATACCGTTGACTTCATAGCCGCGTGGCGACATGCGAAACTTGCCAGATGCCGACCAGGGCCCCCAGGGTGGCAGGGATATGCGCGCAAGTTTATTCAGGCTATCGAAACGCTGGCCACTCGCATCCAGCGCCAGCTCGAGCTCGCTGCCCACGGGCCGGGCAACGTTGCCGGACAGGGTCACGCCCGTATCCGCCGCTTCGACGTCCAGTTTGAACGGCAGCGGTAGTTTTGGATCCGCAAGCTCATAGGCCCGGGCAGTTTCCAGCGCAATCGACACGGGCACGTCGTCGAGTCCGCCTTTCAGGGTCAACTTGAGTTGAGCGCCCGGGTCGGCGCGCAATTCCCCTTTGTCGAGCGTGATTCTGGCCTCTGCGTGCGTGTTCGGGTCGCGCAGCACGATGCGGCCTCCACCGATCGAACCCAGCAACTCGGAGCGTGCCAGCATGTCTCCGAGCCGGCTGGAACGTGCGACCAGGTTCACGCCGAATTCGCTGAATATGGCGTCCAGATTTTGCACCACGCCGAGTTTGCGCAGAAGCTTGCCAACATCGAGGTTCCCTGCATAAAGCCATAAGCCTGCCGTCGGCTCTGCGCTTCGCAGGTCGATCAGTACCGCGCCATTGAAGCCGGTATCGTCAACTTTGACAGCAAACGGGGACGGGTACATATAGCCCTCGCGGACGCGACCATCGAAAGAAATGTCGCGCACTTCCACCGCCGTGCCGGCAAGGCGCTTCACGTTCACATTCACGTCCGCATCAGTCAGATCGATACCCTGCGGCAACAGCGGGATGTCCAGAACCGGACGTTCCGGCTGGTCCTTCTTTTGTTCCGCTTGCGGAATAAGCGCCTCGAGTTCCTTGACATCGACCTGGTCCGCGTTTAGTCGTATTTTGACCAGCGGTTTGCCTGCCACGACCTCCTGCGAGAGATCTGCGCTCAGCGTCGTCCGGCCAAGGCTGAAAAGCAGGTCGCGCACCTGCCAGCGCGATGTGCGCAAGCTTGCTTTCCCGGACAGTGAAGCCGGTGCTTCGGCGCCGGGCTTGAAACCGAACCAACTTGCCAACGCTCCGGCATGCGGCGCTGAAAACTCGAAAGCCAATTCCGGCCCGCTGCTCGGCTCCGGAAGCTGCAGTACGCCGTTAATGCGTGCGCGTACGTCGGTGGAGTGCAACCTGAAGTCCAGCGGCGCGCGCGCGTTCAGCATCATTGACTCCAGTACCCCGCCGCGTAATTGCGCGCTGAACGGATGGTTCAAAAGCGTTCCGCGCATATCGCCTGTCAGTTCCTTGCCGGCCGGCAGGCGAACAGCGAACTTGCCAAGGGTGAACGCCACGGGTCGTTCGCCTGCGCTGTTGCCGTAGCTGAGGCTCCCGTTGTTGAGATCCAGCGCGACATCGAGGCTGCGCACCAGTTCGTTGCCCTGATCGCCATTGGCAGCCAACCGGACATCAAAGCGTCCGAGATGTCCTTTGACGCCACGCACGCCAGCCAACAATTCGGCCAATCCGCCAAGCTCCGAATCGCGTGTGCCCAGCGCAATTTTGAATTGTGGTGGATCGGCAGTCGCGTCCGCTTCAACATTGCCAGACAACACGACGCCAGCCACTGATGCATTCAGGGGTGCCTGCAACATCCCGTCCGCGAGTTTCAACTGCAACGTGACATCTTTTACCTCGCCTGGCAGGCTTAGCCATCGGCCTACGCCGAGCCTCAGGTCAAGATCCACGTTATTCATTTGCCTGAGGTTGAACGTCGCGGTCGACAGATTGCGATAAACATCCGCCAGGCTGTGCGGCGGCTCAGCGCTCGGCGCCGGCGACTTGTCTCCGAGGAACGGGCGCAGGTCCAGAGTCGGTAGTACCAGCGAACCTGACACTTTCGGTTTGGGCCCGGCGTTGTCGACATCCAGGGCGCCGACCAGCGTCGTCTTGCCCATCGCGCCGGCCAGGTTCGTCAAACTAATCCGGTTCGGATCGAAAACAACTGACCCGGCGATACCGCTCGCGCCAACGTCTGGCAGCTTGACCTGAAACAGACGCTGGAACTCGAGCAGATTCTCGGTTCCGAGACCGAAAATAAATTCACCGCGCGCGCCACTAAAGCTGCCGTTCACCGCCAGCGTTGAACTGAGGAAACTTAGCGTGAAGGAAACGGGCCATGGTTTGCTGGTTGCCAGGTCGGCGAGCTTGCCACCGGTGAACTCAAGCCGATATGGAAACTCCTTCTCGATTGCGCCGTTCAGGCTCAGCGTAAACGCTTCGTCAGAAGGCGAGTGCGCTTTGAGCGCATGCAGACTGAAGAAGTGTTGCACATTGTCTGCGCCGGTGTAGCGCACTCGCAATTTTTCCAGCGATATTTTGCGTATGTCGAGCAGCGCAAGAGCCTGGTCCGTGCGCATGGATGAGGTCGCGGCCGGCTGCGGGGATTTGGCCGCCTCGGGTAGCGGGCGCCGGAAAGTCCAGTTGTTGCTGCCGTCGCGGTGGACCTGCAAACGGGCATGCACATCACTGCCGGCCAGTTCCTCGATATGCAGCCGTCTCTTGAACAGCAGCGGCCAAAGGTCGAGTGCCAGACGCGCTTCGCCCAGGCTCGCAAAATCCTCGTCACCGAATCCCGGAGGGTTGGCGACGTGCAGGCCACCGACGCGCAATTTCGGTTTCGCCGAAATTTCCATTTCCATTGGGCCTTCGAACCGCACGCTGCGGCCGATGTTGTCGCTGAACGTCTGTGCAATGGTGTTGCGGAGGAATGACGCATCCACCGAAATGCCGACAAAAGTGACATAGAGAAAACCGGCCACGATGATCAGGGTGAGCGTGGCGAATAGCCACAGCATGCGGATCGCAATACGGCGCAGCGCACGTGGAATGGCCAGCAGCGTCATGATTTACTCGATGACGCAGTCTTCGGACCCGCACGCGTTCTGGCTCGCATTCTGCGGGTGGCCCTTGAAGCGTACACACCTGGGCACGGGCGGCTACCCGGGCAACTAACGCAACACATCCGAGTTTTCGGCCTCCTGCACGATCATGTCCACGTCTTCAGGCAGCATCAAGCGCGCGGCTTGCAGCTTTTTTGCGGCATCGGCGATCTTGCGCACATAGCTATCGTGAGTTCCATACAATTCTTCCAGGGACGGCCGTGGATCATTCCTGCTTTTTCCGTCGATGCGGGATGCAGGCAATGGTATGGTCGATCCGAGCAGATCGCACAGGTCGGGTGCACCGAAATCCCTGGTGCGCGTGTTCCAACCCAGCAGCGTGGCAACCGG
>DATMZQ010000367.1:0-5149 GCA_035573615.1 Burkholderiales bacterium
CCCGTACGTGCTGATCGAAGGTATGGCGATCTGCGGCATTGCGGTCGGAGCCACCCGCGGTTACATCTATGTGCGTTCGGAATACCCGCACGCCTGCAACATCCTGGACGATGCCATTACGCTCGCGAGGGACCAGCACTATCTTGGCGATAACATCCTGGGCAGTGACAAGTCGTTCGAGCTGGAAGTACGCAAAGGCGCCGGCGCTTACATTTGCGGCGAAGAAACATCCCTGCTGGAAAGCCTTGAGGGCAAGCGCGGCATGGTGCGTTTCAAGCCGCCATTGCCAGCGATATCCGGATTGTTCGGCAAGCCGACGGTGATCAACAACGTCATTACGCTCGCTTCCGTGCCGATCATTTTTGCGAAAGGCGCCGATCACTATCGGAATTATGGCCTGGGGCGGTCGCGCGGCACGTTGCCCATCCAGCTTGCCGGCAACCTGAAACATTGCGGTTTGGTGGAAAAGGCGTTCGGAGTGACTTTGCGCGAGCTGCTTTACGACTATGGCGGGGGTTCGGCGAGCGGGCGCCCCCTGCGTGCCGTGCAGGTTGGTGGTCCGCTTGGAGCTTACCTGCCAGAACAGCAGTTCGATACGCCATTGGACTACGAGGCATTCGCCGCGATTGGCGCAATGGTCGGCCACGGGGGCATCGTCGCGTTCGACGACACCGTCGACATGGCCAGCATGGCGCGTTACGCCATGGAATTCTGCGCCATCGAATCCTGCGGCAAATGCACGCCATGCCGCATTGGATCGACCCGCGGTGTGGAAGTGATCGACCATATCGTTGCCGGAGATGAGCGCGAAAAACATATCGCGCTGCTGGAAGACCTGTGCGACACGATGATTAACGGTTCGCTGTGTGCGTTGGGTGGCATGACACCATTTCCGGTACAGAGCGCACTCAAATATTTTCCGAATGATTTTCACGTGGCGCCTAAACGCAAGGTTGCGTGACGCTACGGTTTTGGTAGGAGATAACGATGTCCCTGCAAACAACACCCGATTACGGCACTCCGAAGCGGATATCGGAAAAACTTGTCACGCTGGAGATCGACGGCATTGAAGTGAGCGTGCCGGAAGGAACCTCGGTAATGGGCGCTGCCATGGACGCGGGTGTCCGCGTGCCCAAGCTATGCGCGACCGACAGCCTCGAAGCTTTCGGATCATGCCGCCTTTGCCTGGTCGAGATCGAAGGCCGAAAAGGCTATCCCGCCTCCTGTACGACCACGGTTGCTCCGGGAATGAAGGTGCGTACGCAGACCCCGAAGCTGGCGGACCTGCGACGTGGTGTCATGGAGCTGTACATTTCCGACCATCCGCTGGACTGCCTGACCTGTTCGGCGAACGGCAATTGCGAATTGCAGGACATGGCCGGCGTAGTGGGGTTGCGCGAGGTGCGTTATGGCTACGAGGGTGAGAATCACCTGAAAACGCCGAAGGACACCTCCAATCCCTACTTCACATTTGATCCGAGCAAATGCATCGTCTGCTCGCGCTGCGTGCGGGCTTGCGAGGAAGTGCAGGGCACATTTGCGCTCACCATCGATGGGCGTGGATTCGCTTCCATGGTCTCGCCAAGCGAAAACCAGCCGTTCATGGAATCGGAATGCGTGTCTTGCGGCGCATGTGTCCAGGCGTGCCCGACCGCGACTCTGATGGAGAAATCCGTCATCGAGAAAGGTCAGGCGGATCACAGTGTCACCACGACTTGCGCTTATTGCGGCGTAGGCTGCTCCTTCAACGCGGAAATGAAGGGCGCAGAGGTCGTGCGCATGGTTCCCAACAAGGATGGCAAGGCCAATCGCGGGCACTCTTGCGTAAAAGGACGTTTCGCGTTTGGCTATGCCACGCATCCGGACCGCATTACCAAGCCCATGATCCGCGCCAAAATCAGCGACCCGTGGCGCGAAGTTTCCTGGGACGAGGCGATCAGCCATGCCGCGTCGGAATTCAAGCGCATCCAGGGAAAGCACGGTCGCGGCTCGATCGGTGGCATTACTTCCTCCCGTTGCACCAACGAAGAAACTTACCTTGTCCAGAAGCTGGTGCGCGCCGCATTCGGCAACAACAACGTCGATACCTGCGCACGTGTCTGCCATTCTCCAACCGGTTACGGGCTCAAAACCACGTTAGGCGAATCCGCAGGAACGCAGGACTTCGATTCGGTCATGAAGTCGGACGTCATCATGGTCATCGGCGCCAATCCGACGGACGGCCATCCGGTATTTGCTTCGCGCATGAAGCGCCGGCTACGCGAAGGCGCGAAGCTGATCGTCGCTGACCCGCGCACCATCGATATGGTTCGCACCGCGCATGTTGAAGCTTCATATCACCTGCAACTGCGTCCGGGCACCAACGTGGCGCTGATCAATTCCTTGGCACACGTCATCGTGAGCGAAGGTCTCACGAAGGACGATTTCATTGCTGCACGCTGCGATGCAAAGGAATTTGCCAAGTGGAAGACGTTTATCCTCGAGTCGCGCAATTCTCCTGAAGAAATGGAAAAGACTACCGGCGTTCCGGCGGCTCAGGTTCGCGGCGCAGCCAGGCTTTATGCGACGGGAGGCAACGCGGCGATTTACTACGGTTTGGGCGTGACTGAGCATAGCCAGGGCTCGACCATGGTCATCGGCATTGCGAACATCGCCATGGCGACCGGCAACATCGGACACGAAGGAGTCGGCGTGAATCCGTTGCGCGGTCAAAACAACGTGCAGGGTTCCTGCGATATGGGTTCGTTCCCGCACGAATTGCCGGGCTATCGGCATGTTTCCGACGACAAGGTCCGTGGTCAATTCGAGAAGCAATGGGGTGTGAAGCTCGACAATGAACCGGGACTGCGCATTCCGAACATGTTCGATGCATCCATCGACGGCAGTTTTAAGGGCTTGTACATTCAAGGCGAGGACATCGCGCAGTCTGATCCGGATACCCAGCACGTAACGCACGCGCTTGAGGCCCTGGAGTGCGTGGTGGTACAGGATATTTTCCTGAACGAGACTGCGAAATTCGCGCACGTGTTTTTGCCAGGCTCTTCGTTCCTCGAAAAGAACGGGACCTTTACCAATGCCGAACGTCGCATTTCGCGCGTGCGCAAGGTTATGCCGCCATTGGCCGGCAAGGAAGACTGGGAGGTGACGGTCGCCTTGTCCAACGCATTCGGTTACCCGATGACGTACAAGCATCCATCCGAAATCATGGACGAAATCGCGTTGCTGACGCCAACGTTTAAGGGCGTGACCTACGACAAGATCGATGAACTGGAGAGCATTCAATGGCCCTGCAACGACGCTGCCCCGGACGGTACGCCGGTGATGCATGTGGACGAATTTGTGCGTGGCAAAGGCCGGTTCGTGGTCACCGAATACGTCCCGACGGAAGAACGCACTAGCGGCAAGTATCCGTTGATCCTGACCACCGGTCGGATTCTTTCGCAGTACAACGTGGGCGCTCAAACGCGCCGCACGGCAAATAATCTTTGGCATAGCGAGGACCGGCTGGAGATTCATCCGCATGATGCCGAGCAGCGCGGCATCAAGGACGGGGACTGGGTGGGCATTACCAGCCGCGCAGGAGAGACGGTATTGCGTTCCACCATTACCGAGCGGGTCCAACCGGGTGTGGTCTACACCACGTTTCATTTTCCGGAGTCCGGCGCAAACGTCATCACCACGGACAATTCCGATTGGGCGACGAACTGCCCCGAATACAAAGTTACTGCTGTTCAGGTCAGCCGCGTGACACAGCCCTCCGCCTGGCAAAAACACTTCCGGGAATTCACTGAGACCCAACTGGAATTGATGCCGCAGCGGGAAGCAAGCGGGGCCTGACGTGACGCGCAGGGCGTTTGACCTAGCGACCGCGCAGCGCCGCTCAGTACGCGCTGTGCGACTGGATACAGATTCGACTTGCGCCGTTGTCGAACAAATTGCCGAAGAGGCACCGATCGCGCTGGTCTACAACGGCGTGCCGCATGTCGTCGTGATGGCGACGCCGATCGATCTCGAAAACCTTGCGCTCGGGTTCAGCCTTACTGAAGCCGTGATCGAATCGGCTTCCGAACTGGGCGGCATCGAAGTCGTTCCCGAGCCGACCGGATACTCCATTTACATGAGCGTTCCACCCGAACGGGTCATGGCGATTGAACAACGTCGTCGCAACATGACGGCCCGCACCGGGTGCGGGCTATGTGGTGCACAAACCATCGAACAGGCCATGCGCGACGTGCCGAAGGTCAAATCCGGCCTGCGCATCGCGCGGCGGGCGGTAGCTCGAGCCATGAAGCTGCTGCCTTCCAGACAAGCACTGAACGCAGCGACTGGTGCAACGCACGCGGCAGCGTGGGCGAATGGCGACGGCGAACTGCAATTGATTCGCGAGGATGTTGGGCGCCATAACGCGCTGGACAAACTCATTGGCGCACTGGCGACCGCGAATATCGACACCGCACAGGGGTTTTGCGTGATTACCAGCCGCGCAAGTTATGAGATGGTGCAGAAAGCCGCCATGGCCGGCATCGGTCTGCTTGCGGCGGTGTCAGCGCCGACCGCTCTGGCCGTACGTATCGCTCGTGAATCGGGAGTTACTCTGGCAGGCTTTGTGCGGGGAGAGCGCGGCGTAGTCTATGCCGATAATGCGTACCGCCTGACGACGGACGACGACTGGAAAACATGAATATTGAGCATCTGGTTCGCATGGCGAACGACATTGGCAATTTCTTCAAGTCCGAGCCGGATCACAGTACTGCCGTCGACAGTGTGGCGCTGCATCTGAAGCGATTCTGGGACCCGCGGATGCGAAAGGAAATCGTTGCTTACGTCGACAACGGCGGTGCGGGATTGCTGGAACTGGTGCGCGAAGCGGTGATGAAGCTGCGCTGAAAAGCGAGGACGATATCCGTCCCAAGTTCACTTACGCCGCCTGTATTTGCCGTTTGGCGGCGCTTTCGCCCACTCCCATCACCGCAATCAGGGACAGCGCCTGAAAAGCGCCAATGCCCATGAACACCCAGCCAGGATGATGTGCGTCCATGAGCAGGCCAAACATCAGTGGGGCGCCGGAAAGCCCGATGTCCAGGCCGGAATACACCACGCCGTACACGCGGCCGGTCGCATTCTTAGGCGCGGCTGCTCTTACCAGCAG
>DATMZQ010000368.1:0-4392 GCA_035573615.1 Burkholderiales bacterium
TGCGGTGCCCATGGGGAAAAAAAGCGTTCACCGGTTATCTCGGCGAAGAACGCGCGGCATGGAAGGAATACGACGCCAGCGAACTTGTCAGGCGCGGTCGATTTGCCGGAACCATTCTCGTGGATCAGGGGCTAGCCGACAAATTTCTGCCGGAGCAACTCTTTCCCGAAGCATTTGAGTCGGCGTGCCGAGACGCGGGACAACCGTTAACGCTACGCATGCAGGATGGCTACGATCACGGCTATTTTTTTATTGCGACGTTCATGGAAGATCATCTCCGGCATCATGCAGAACAGTTGAAAGGGTGAATCATGCAAAAGCTGCTTGTCTACCAGTCGCTATGGGCCATGGAGCGCCGCCGTCCGGATGGAAAAGAATGGGACCTGGCGGAAAAACTGAACATGATCCATGCCGCCGGTTTTGATGGCTGCGGCGTTCGATTCTTCGACTACCAGTACGCCAGGGAAGTCACCGCTTTCCTCCGTGCCCACAACATGACCTGGCAGGCGCAGTGTTATCCACAGAAGGTTGATGATCTGAAACCCATCCTCGAGCATGTGAGGGAACTGGGTGCCGACCACATCAACCTGCAGCCCGATGTGCGGCCCTATTCGATACAGGAATGCATACCGTACATCGAGGGCTGGCGCCGGCTTGCGCACGACGCCAGCATTCCGGTGCACATCGAAACACACCGGGACCGGATGACCACCGATCTGTTCTTCACCATGCAGCTGCTGGATTGCTTTCCGGATCTTCGGCTGACTGGCGATTTGTCACACTATGTCGTGGGCCGCGAATTCGCCTGGCCGATCAGCGAAGTCAACCATGGGCACATGCGGCGCATCATCGACAATTGCTGGGGTTTCCATGGCCGGGTTGCCAGCCGTGAGCAAGTGCAGGTACAGATCAGCTTCGCCCACCACAAGGAGTGGCTCGATCTGTTTATGGGTTGGTGGGAATACGGCTTCCGCAGCTGGCGCAGGCGTGCGCCGAAAGATGCGACGCTGACATTTCTGTGCGAACTGGGGCCAAAGGAATACGCCATGACTGGCGCCGATGGCTATGAATTGTCCGATCGTTGGCAGGAGGCCTTGATGCTGAAGGACCTGGTGCGGCAACTTTGGCAGCGCATCGAGCATGAGGAATCCAGCCCTGCCGCGCGAGCGGCGTGACTTAAACATGATGTAATGCGGTGGCTTTCACCGTTGCGGTGAAGCTTCATCAATGGGAACGGCAATGGCTGACGAGCACATGATCATGGCGGGCAGGCTTTTAGCCGCCGTTTTAGCTGGAGGACTGATCGGGCTCGAGCGGAGTTTTCGCGGACGCCCGGCCGGCTTCCGGACCCATACTCTGGTCTGCCTGGCTTCGACCGTCCTGATGCTGATCACCGTTTACGAGTGGCAATGGATCCAATTGCATGCTGCCGACAGCATTCGCATGGATCCGACGCGCATGGCCCAGGGCATCATGACCGGCATCGGATTCCTGGGCGCGGGGGTTATCTTCAAGGAGGGCATCACGGTGCGCGGTCTGACCACCGCTGCTTCGATCTGGATTACGGCTGCGATTGGCATTCTGATCGGCATCGGCTTTTATTTTCCGGCGACCGCGACCACGGCGCTGGCCTTGTTCGTACTGTCGATATTCCGCTGGATCGAGTCCCGCATGCGGACGCAAAACTATGCACGCCTCAGCATAGCTTTCGACCGCGGCGGTGTGCTGGATGAACCGGCATTGCGGGCGGAACTGGCACAGCATGGATTCGATGCGGCGCACTTGAGTTATCGGGTCGGTGAGAGTGGCAACGTTTTTGAATACCGGATGATGATCCAGACCACGCGCCCGGAGAATTTCGGCACGCTTGCAGCCAGTCTTGCGACCAATCGACTGGTGAAGCAATTCCGGCTTGCACCTACCGGCGATTGAACTGCACGCCATAGTCTCGCATCGCGATGTGATCCCGATATTGCCCCAATCAAGTTTGGGACGCCCAACCCAGGGCCCGGGAAATGAGCTGCGCACACTGACTCAATCGCTGTCGTGCAGCGGGCACTGAAACTTTGGCATCGCGATGGCGCATGTAGACGATGTTCAGCGAAGCGACAACGCTGAAATGATCGAAAACCGGGAAACAGATATCCACTACGCCGCTGATGGTGTCGCTCGGACCTTCCTCATAGCCGCGTTTTGCAATCTGCTCCAATCGCTTGGCGATCTTGTGTCGGCGCGCCGTGTTGCGGCTTGATCCCGCCAGCTCGGCAAGGAACTGTTCGCGTCGAGCCCCCTGCTGGAAGGCGGAAAGCACGCGAGCGGATACCCGGTCATCGTGAAAAGGGAAGTGCGAGCCGAGCCGCACTGAATAGCTCATCGGCTCCGGCGATTCAGCCCGCGCAAGCACCACGAGGCGGCCATCGTGGTGTACGCACAAGTGATTCGATTGGCCTGTCCAGCGGGCAAGCTCATGCATGTAGGGGACCGCGCAATCCAGCAGCCGGTCCACCGGGTGATGCCGATGGGCCAGC
Organism: Burkholderiales bacterium; assembly: GCA_035573615.1. Taxonomy (GTDB): domain Bacteria; phylum Pseudomonadota; class Gammaproteobacteria; order Burkholderiales; family JACQAP01; genus JACQAP01. The sequence continues at coordinate 2,529 of DATMZQ010000368.1, forward strand.
TCGAATAAACGCAAGGTAAGGCGATAAGTCGCATCTGGTTCTCGGGCCAGATAGCCGCGGCGCACCAGGACGTCAATCATGCGGAACAGTTCGTTTGGCGAACGCTCTAAATTGCGTGCAATATCCTGCAGGTTCAGCGCGCGTGATTCGGCCGCCAGCAGTTCCAGCACATCCAGGCCCTTTTCCAGAGCCGGAGCGGAATAGCGCGCATCAGGAGTGGAATTTCGTGTTGACAAGTGGTGCGCCGGTTTTTATATTTGAAATGGCATTTTATATATGAAGCATTGCTGGAAAGTAAATTGTGCAGTGCACATGCCACACTGGCGTCAAAGGTAGTTGTCCTGCTCCAATCCACGCGAACGGCCCGCATGCCCATAAACGATGCGAAAGCCTCGTAGTCCATAACAGAACGAGTGGCTAAACATTCGATAGATATCCGGAGGAAAAAAATGAGAACCCTGAAACAGCTCAAACGCACCGTCGCCGCGCTCGGCTGCCTGGCTGCGATGTCGACTTTTGCAGCCGATCCTTCAACCTTTCCGGCCCCGACCGGCGATCCCGCATACGTGCCGGCCGGTGCGAAACTGGAGTTGATCTTTGATGGTGGCTGCGCGCTGACGGAAGGTGTCGCCGCAGGGCACGATGGGATGATTTATTTCAGCGATATTACCTTCACCAAATTTTGCAAGGACCCGTCCGGCAAGTATCTTCAGGCGGGAAACATCTGGAAGTACAACCCCAAGAACGGCGAAACGACCATCTTCCGCAGCCCATCCGGCATGTCCAATGGCATCAAGTTCGACCGCGACGGCAACATGATCGCGGCGCTGGGCGCGGATTACGGCGGCCGCATGCTGGTCAGGACCGACATGAAGACCGGCAAGACAATCATCCTGTCCGGCCTGTATAACGGGCGGCCTTATAACGCACTCAACGACGTCACCATCGACGAGAAGGGCCGCATCTACTTTTCCGATCCGCGCTATCTTGGCCACGAACCGATTTACCAGGATGGCTACGCGGTGTACCGGCTCGATACCGATGGTACCGTGACGCGCGTAGCGACCGACTGTGGCAAGTGCAATGGCGTACTGATTTCACCCGACCAGAAGACGCTTTATATCATCGGCAACGACAACGGCTGGTTCGAATTCCAGAACCTGAAGGAGGGTGAGAAAACGTTGCAGGGCCACCATCAATTGCAGGCCTACGATGTGGCGGCCGATGGTAGTCTAAGCAACCGGCGCGTCCTGATTGACTACACCGCGCGCGACAAACCGTGCAGTGGTCCTGACGGCATGGTTGCGGATGCGGAAGGCCATATCTGGCTGGCATCGCGCTGCGAGTACCGGCCGGGCGTTCAAGTGCTCGATGCCCAGGGCAAGGAGCTCGCCTACATTTCCACCGGCAAGGAACTGCCCACCAACGTCGGATTTGGTCGGGGAGCCGACTCGAATTTGCTGTATCTGACGTCGGGCAAAAGCCTTTATAAAATCCGGGTGGGCAAGAAAGGCTATCAGCTGCCCTGAGGCTTCGGAAAGATCGTAAGCGGTCGCGGGGGCGGTAACGCCTCTGCGACTTTTTTCTTAATGAAGGAGAAGTATCATGAGCAGCGTGCAGCGAGCCGTCACCGGCAAAGGAAATGTCCTGACCGAGGCGCAAGTGGAAGCGTTCCAGAAAAACGGCTACCACTATCCCGTGCGCGCGCTTTCCGCACCGGAGGCCGATGCCTGCAGGCAAACAATAGAGAACTTTGAATTCGAGCACGGGCTGGTCATGAAGACGCCCTATCGCAACAAGCCCCACATGGTGTTCAAATGGGCTAACCGGATGATTCGCGATCCGCGCATCGTGGATGCTGTGG
>DATMZQ010000369.1:0-8350 GCA_035573615.1 Burkholderiales bacterium
GCCACTGTGCTTCGGGCTGCTTGCCGGCGACAATCACATTTACATAGTTACGGCTGCGCAGGCAATGATCCGTCACCGACAACAACGAGTTGGCATCCGGCGGAAAATAAACGCGCACCACGCGCGCTGACTTGTTCATCGCGATGTCGATGAAACCGGGATCCTGGTGGCTGAACCCGTTGTGATCCTGTCGCCATACGTGAGACGAGAGCAGATAGTTCAGGGAGGCAATCGGCCGCCGCCATGGAATCTGTCCCGCCACATCAAGCCATTTCGCATGCTGATTGAACATTGAATCGATGATGTGGATAAACGCTTCGTAACTCGACAGAAAACCATGGCGGCCGGTGAGCAGATAGCCCTCCAGCCAGCCCTCGCACTGATGCTCGCTCAACATTTCCATCACGCGCCCATCCGGGGCGACGTTCTCATCACCCGGAACAATGTCCGCGGTTGAACAGCGATCGGTCACCTCGAACACGGCATTCCACCGGTTCGACGCGGTTTCATCGGGACTAAAGACGCGGAAATTACGTGCATCGGCGTTTTGCTTGAACACGTCGCGCATGAACTGACCCTGAATGCGCGTTGATTCGGCCGCCACATCCCCTGGAACCGTAATGCGCACAGCATAGTCGCGGAAATCCGGCAACTTTAGATCGCGCAGTAGAAGACCGCCATTGGCGTGGGGGTTGGCACCCATCCTGCGGTCGCCTTTGGGTGCCAGCGCGGCAAGCTCCGCTCTGAATCGTCCGTCAACATCAAACAGCTCGTCGGGACGATAGCTTTTCATCCAGCGTTCCAGAATTTCCAGATGGCCTGCATTGGTAGCGAGTTCCGCGAGCGGTACCTGATGAGAACGAAATGTGCCTTCCACTGCTTTGCCATCCACGGCCAACGGTCCCGTCCAGCCTTTTGGCGAGCGCAGCACGATCATCGGCCAGCGCGGGCGGCTTCTAAATCCGTTTTCTCGCGCATCGCGCTGGATCGCATGAATTTCCGCCACGACAGTATCCAGGGTCTGCGCCATCAGCCGGTGCATCCTGGCCGGTTCGTCTCCTTCCACAAAGTACGGCCGGTAACCGTAGCCGCGCAACAACGCTTCCAGCTCGGGGTGCGGAATGCGCGCGAGCAATGTTGGACCGGCGATCTTGTAGCCATTCAGATGCAGGATGGGCAGCACGGCACCGTCGTGCACCGGGTTCAGAAACTTGTTTGAATGCCAACCGGTCGCAAGCGGTCCGGTTTCCGCTTCACCATCGCCAACGACGCAGGCCACCAGCAAGTCCGGATTGTCGAATGCAGCGCCATACGCATGCGCCAGCGAGTAGCCAAGCTCGCCGCCTTCATTGATGGAGCCAGGCACTTGGGGTGCCGCGTGACTGGGAATTCCGCCGGGAAAGGAAAATTGCTTGAACAGTTTTTTGATGCCGGCTTCATTTTGCGACACATTGGGGTACAGCTCGCTATAGGTCCCTTCCAGGTATGTGTTCGCGACCAGGCCTGGTCCGCCATGGCCCGGCCCGGTAACGTAGATTACGTTCAAATCCTGCTGGGTGATGACGCGGTTCAGATGAACATACATAAAATTCAATCCTGGCGTTGTGCCCCAGTGGCCAAGCAGTCGCGGCTTGATGTGGTCAAGCTTCAGGGGCTGCCGTAACAACGGGTTGTCGCACAGGTAGATTTGCCCGACCGACAGGTAATTGGCGGCCCGCCAGTAGGCGTCCATTTTTTGCAGCAACTGGTCCGGAAGCGCGTCTGAAGATACGCCCTCGGGGACCTCTTTCACCACGACATTGCCTGCGTCGTCCAATTTACGCTCCCAACAAAAACGGATGGCGGTGCGGGCGCCGTGCTTATCGCACTATGGACCTGCCACGTCAGGTACGGACCTCCTGAGCGGAGTGAAGTTTCGGAACATGCGACGCTTTGCGCAATACAGGCAACTGTGGCGCTGGTTCTTGATCGGGCGGACAAAGCACTGTTCGGGAAGCTCGGTACGGCTTCACGCAGCTTGACGAAATTGATTAAGCCCGCCATAAAGCCGGACGCACATTTTTCGCCGCCCCCGATGAAAAATCACCCTGTCCGCTACTCGGTTTTCCTGAGCAATCCGGAAGCTCACCTGTTCGAAGTCCATTGCAGCATCGAGGATCCGGATCCAATGGGGCAGAAATTCTCGCTGCCAACCTGGATTCCAGGCAGTTATCTGATCCGTGAATTTGCCAAGCACGTTGTGCGCATCGGCGCACTAGGCAATCGCAGGAAATTGCGCATGGTAAAGCTGGACAAAAACACGTGGCAGGTTGAACCGGCGGATGGTCCGGTGGTTGTCATCATGGAGGTCTATGCCTGGGACTTGTCGGTGCGCGGTGCTCATTTTGATACGACGCACGCTTTCTTCAACGGCCCGGCATTGTTTCTTCAGGTTCACGGCCATGCAGAGACGCCTGTGCTGGTCGATATCCAGCCACCCAAAGGGACGAAGTACCGCAACTGGCGCATCGCGACAGCAATGCGGCGCAAAGGCGCCCGGCCTTACGGATTCGGCACTTACGAAGCGGCCAACTACGATGAACTCATCGACCATCCGGTGGAAATTGGCACGTTTGAACTCGCAACATTCAAGGCCGCCGGCGTGCAGCACGACGTCGCCGTCACCGGCCGGCATCGCGGCGATCTGCGACGTTTGGTGAAAGACCTGAAGAAGCTGTGTGAAACGCAAATCGCATTTTTTGGTACACCGGCCCCAATGGACCGGTATGTGTTTTTGATTACAACGGTCGGCGACGGTTATGGCGGCCTCGAACATCGTTCTTCCACGGCGCTGCTGTGTGCACGCAACGATCTGCCGCAACCGAACGTCGTGACCGCGAGCGGCGGCTACCGGACGTTGCTGGGCCTCGCGAGCCACGAGTACTTTCATACCTGGAACGTGAAGCGCATTAAACCCGCCGCATTTACTCCTTATGATCTGGACCGCGAAAACTACACCACGCTGCTATGGGCCTTCGAAGGGTTCACGTCGTATTACGACGACTTGTTGCTGGTGCGGGCGGGACTGATTTCGCATGCAACCTATCTCGACACACTGGCGCGCAACATTACTTCATTGTTGCGTCTCGGCGGCCGCAAAAGGCAGACCATTGCGGAATCCAGCTTTGATGCGTGGATCAAGTATTACCGCAGCGATGAGAACACGCCGAATGCTGGCGTGAGCTATTACCTCAAAGGCAGTCTGGTGGCGTTGTGCCTGGACTTATTGATCCGTGCGCAGACCGGCAGGCGCAAATCATTGGACCACGTGATGCGCGGACTGTGGAAACGCCACGGCATGACAGGCATTGGCGTTCCCGAGGACGGGATCGAACAGGTGGCAGAGCAGATCACCGGACTCAAGCTCACGCGTTTCTTCAACCAGGCCTTGCACACGACGGCCGACCTGCCACTGCAAAAACTGCTCAAGACTGTAGGCGTGGAGATACGGCAACGCCCGGCCCGCTCCGGCATGGACCGGCGCGACCAAATGTCACGCAAGGAGCGGCAAGCCTCGCGCGGCGTCGCGCTCGGCGTACGCACCGGCAACGATGGCGGTGAACTGAAACTGAGCCAGGTCTTTACGGGAAGTGCGGCGCAGAAAGCCGGCCTTGCCGCGGGCGATATCATCATCGCCATCGATGGCTTGCGGGTGACGCCGGACAATGTGGATGCTCACCTTGGCCGTTACCGGGCCGGCGAAACCATTCCGGTGCACGCGTTCCGCCGCGACGAGTTGCTCGTGTTGCCGGTCAAGCTTGAGGCGGCGAAACTGGACGCGTGGTCCCTGAGCGTCGTGGGAACCTCCAAAGAAACTGTCCGGGCGCGCAAAAGCTGGTTGGGAAGCGCCTGATGATTGCCGAACGCTAGAGATTGATGCCGAAAATTAGCCGGGTCTCGAAAGTCTGATGCTCCGTCCGATTGATGCCGCCGTCGCTGGGATGTCCCGAACCCTGCGGCAGAAACGTAAGCGTGGCCCACCACTTGGGTGTTGCATAATGAACATTTGGGCCAACGAATATGCCGGTACCAAGGTGATCGTTGAGTGATGAGCCTTCGTATACCGCGTGATAGCGCCCCTCTAGCCCGACGGACCAATTCGGCGTTATGCGATATGCAGCACCGAGTGTAAATTCCGCGACCGATTCTTTTTCCGTGCCGCCGTCTTCATCTTCCCATTCCTGCTCGAATGTGGCATTAGCCGCGAGCACCCATTTGTCCGCAATATTCTTGGAAACGATCAGCTTGTATTCGATCTCTCTTTCGCTGCCACTGTAGGTGGGCTCGAAATACAGCGCCAGGCCGATCGGTTGGGTGTTCGGGTTCAGCAATTGGTACTTCAGCTCGCCCGATACGCCCTTGAATGAAAAATCGCTTGAATCGGTTAGGCCAGGCTGGCGCGCCACGATCTGATTCTGGTTGAAGTTCAGGTACAGCGAGCCGCTCAACCGATCGGTGAATCCGTGTTCTATTTCTTCGCGGAAATCCCAAAGATATTGATCGAATTGACGGTCGCCGCCGGGATGGCCTTCGCGCAGGGTCAGCCATTGCTCGAACTCGGTGCCGCCTTTTGGAATTACATCGGCATCCTGACTGTAGGTAAAGAACCGCTCATCCGCAGCTGCCGGCGATATAGCCATCGATGCGAACAACATTGCGCCGAGCATAGCAACAGCGGGCGTTAAAGCGCGGGGAACAAACTTCTGCCTTGCGGAAGCCATGCGAATCTCTCCTGAATGAGTGGACGACACAAACGCGAGGCAGATACTAATAGGAATGAGTCGCATTAAGCAAATATATTCGTTAATAATTTGATTCAACGCACAAAGTTGTCGGTCAAGGCGCCCCAGCAAGGTCTTTGGGTTGGCACAAGCCGGCTCAGCGAGCCCGAAATACCAGATCGTCCTCTGAGTATTCGTTGAGCAGTCCGGTGATCGTGCCGGTCAAATCCAGGCCGCTGCTTTCCTTAAGCGTGCGGGCGGCGCTGAACAGCGCTTTCCTTGTGACGCGCACTGAATCGCCCGCTTTGGCCAGCACGATTGTGTTTGCTTCATTGCGCGGGAATGCGACCAGGCCGCCCCGGAAAATTCTGCCAATGCGATCGATGCTCGCCTTTGGTTTCCCGCGCCGGCTCACCAGATTGGTCGCCAGAATTCCCTGCGCGGTAAGCCGCGCATGGCAATTGCGGTAGAACACGGGCGAATCGAGGTCGCCCGCACTGACTTTCGCATCGAAGCCATCGACCAATATCAGGTCGTACCGGCGGCGTGCCGTCGCCACGAATCTGTAGCCGTCGTCGACCGCTATGCGCAGGCGGCGACTCTCTGCCGGGAGTCCGAAGAATTGCCATGCAGCCATCACCACCAGGGGATCTATTTCCACGACATCGAGCCGCGCCCCCGGCCGGTAACGGTGCAGGAATTTAGTAAGCGACGCAGCCCCAAGACCGATCAACAGCACGCTACGCGGCCATGTTTGCGGTCGAAGCAATAATGGGAACATCATGTCGCGCGTGTACTCGAGTTCAAGCGACCACGGGCGGTTTACGCGCATCGCGCCCTGGATCCAGTGCGCGCCGAACTGCAGGTAACGCACGCCTGCTTCCTGTGTGATGCTGACACCAGGCATATCAGCCGCGGTTCAGGACTTTGAGAAGGAAGTTCACAGCAGAAGCGGAATCCAAAATGCAAGGGATCGCGATCTTACCAAACGCGTGAGCGTGAGAAGGTTTGAAGGTCTGTATTTTTCGAGGCCCAGTATTTGTATTGTCGGCTGTGCCCTGGCAGCAAATCACGGAACTTGTGCCTTTGCTGCACTGTCTGCCACCTTACTTAGGTTGTTTCCGAGCGCCGGCCCTGTGGTCCGCGCTTGCTTGCGCGCAGAGTTTGCTCGATTGGAGGTGCAAATGAGACTTTCACTGCGTTTCGTCCTCCCGTTGTTGGCTGTGCTGGCTGCTGTCGCTTACGGCGTCACGCAGCTTGCCGATCAGCTCACCCTGCGGTGGTTCGTGCGTGACCTCGATGCGCGCACCGTTGTCATCGCAAAAGCGGTAGACGAATCGCTGCGTGATCTTGTTCCTGCCGGACAGGGCAAGCGCATCGTCAAGCTATTCGAAAGCATGGTGCGCGACGAGCGTCTGCTTGCCATGGGTTTTTGCAACGAGCAAGGCGAATTGGCCTACAAAACCTTCACTTTTCCTGCCGCAGTAACTTGCCGCACGCTTCAAAAGCTCACTCCCGGTGCCGGCACAGTGCTGCAATTACCGCAAGGCTCGTTGCATGCAGCCATTTCGCCGATCCTTGGCACAGAAGGCAACGAACTGGGCAAGCTTGTGCTGCTACATGACATGGGGTTTATCGAACATCGCAGCGCGGACACGCGGCGTTATGTGTTTTACCTGTTCGCTGCGCTGGGCGTTGTGATTTCCCTGGTGACGGTCGCCGTGGCACAGATCAGCTGGTGGGGCTGGATGAAGGGTATGCGCGTGATGCTTACCGGAGAATGGCTGGCGATGCCGGATTCGGGACCAGCGGAAATGCGTCCGGTCGCGAGAGACCTGCAGGCGCTGATACGCGATCTCGGACGTGACCGCCGCATGCGCGATGAGAGTCAGATCAGCTGGAACCGCGATGCATTGCGTACCATCCTGCGGGAAGACCTGCGCGGTGACGAGTTCCTGATTGTCTCCAATCGCGAGCCTTATATCCATGTGCGGGCGCCTGACAATTCGATTGAGGTACAGCGTCCAGCGAGCGGGCTCATCACGGCGCTCGAACCGGTCATGCTGGCATGCTCGGGCACCTGGATCGCGCACGGCAGCGGATCGGCGGACCGCGATGTCGTGGACAGAAAGGACCACATCGCCGTGCCGCCCGGCAAGGAGACTTATGACATCCGCAGGGTATGGCTCAGTGAGGCCGAAGAGAACGGCTATTACTTCGGCTTCGCGAACGAAGGATTGTGGCCGCTATGCCATATCGCGCACACGCGCCCGGTATTTCGTCCGCTTGACTGGGAAGCCTATGTAGAGGTCAACCGCAAGTTCGCTCGCGTGATCATTGAGGAAGCGCGCACGGAAGACCCGGTAGTGCTGGTGCAGGATTATCATTTTGCGCTGTTGCCGGCAATGATTCGCGAACGCCTGCCCGATGCCACCATCATAGCGTTCTGGCATATTCCATGGCCGAACCCGGAGGCATTCGGAATCTGCCCGTGGGCAGACCAGATCCTCGCAGGCATGCTCGGCAGCAGCATTCTGGGATTCCACACCCGCTTCCACTGCAATAACTTCCTCGACACAGTCGACCGCTTCCTCGAAGCGCGTGTGGATCGCGAGACCAACGGTGTCACGCACATGGGCATGCGCACGCTGGTCAAGCGCTATCCGATTTCCATTGAATGGCCGCTGTCAGGGCTGCAAGGCCTGCCCTCCGTCAAGGAATGTGCGGAATGGTTGCGCCAGCGCCATGGCCTCGCTCCGGAACTCAGGCTCGCGGTTGGCGTGGACAGACTCGACTATACCAAGGGCATTCTGGAGCGCTTTCTGGCACTGGAGCGCCTGTTTGAGTTGGAACCCGAGTGGGTGGGCAAGCTGACACTGCTGCAGATCGGCGCGCCGAGCCGCGCGACCATTCCGGAATACCGCCATTTCCTCGAAGACGTGCGCGATGAAGCGGCCCGCATCAATGAGCGCTTCAGCAGAGAGGGCTATGCACCCATCATTCTGCGCATGGAAAACGTCGGCGCCAAAGAAGTCTACCGTTATTACCGCGGGGCGGACGTCTGCGTCGTCAGCAGCCTGCATGACGGCATGAATCTCGTCGCCAAGGAATTCGTCGCCGCACGCGATGACGAACAGGGCGTACTGATACTCAGCGAGTTTACCGGTGCTTCGCGCGAGCTTGCTGAAGCGCTGATCATCAATCCGTACAACATGGACCAGTTCGCTTCCGCGTTGCGGGTGGCGTTGACTATGCCGGCCGGCGAGCAGCGCGATCGCATGCGCAGCATGCGTTCTCTGATTCAGGAATTCAATGTCTACCGCTGGGCAGGCCGCATGCTGCTGGACGCTTCAGTCATGCGCCGGCGCACCCGCGTGTTGCGCCATGGCACAGACGTTTCCTACGGCAAGCGCTTGCTTCGGCGCGCACGGGAAGTAGCATCATGAACAACCGAAATGCGCTGCTCGATCACGAGCGCGTGCCGCAATTTGCCGACAACTGGGCCCTCTTTCTGGATGTAGATGGCACGTTGCTCGATATCGCCCAAAATCCGGACGGAGTTACGGTTTCAAGCGATCTGTACTCCCTGC
>DATMZQ010000370.1:0-8462 GCA_035573615.1 Burkholderiales bacterium
AAACGAGGGCAAGCACGATCCAGCGTGCGCGTGTCATGAAGCACTATCTGCAGGCTGTTGCGCCGGCTTGCACGGAAAAAATTTCGCAGCAGACTGACGCGATGCACGGAGTTGTATCCGCTTCCCAGCGTTTGATCGAAGATCCGAATGGTTACCGAAGCTTTTGCGAGAACGGTATCGATTGCAGATTCGTACTCGGCATTACCGAAAAGTCGCGTGTGCTCAGGATTTGAACGCTGTTGCATGGGAATCAATCGTCCCTGCCTGGTTGGGACAGCACAATATAACCGGCGTGATACCAGCGGTAAAGCAAGTCCATTGCCGCGCCGTCTATCGGAACTTGCAGTGGCGCAAGCCGGCGCGTATCAGCCAGCCGCCGCAACACAGGTACTGCCTTTACTGTTGTATACGATTCACCGTTCATGAAATGGGTTGCGCGGCTGTACAGCATCGACGAAGGCAATGCCAATTCCACGCCACGTTTTTTGGCGGCCATGGAAAAGGCAGCCTCAGATAACCTTTGGTGCGGTGGCTTGAACACAACGCGCGCTTTTGGTTCGGTCAGGTAAATGCCCAGAAATTCGGCCACGTCGCGCTGTTGCCACCGCGTGTTTGCCAGCAGGCGCTCCACTTTGGCGACCATGCTGGACCCGAGCCGTGCCGGATGTGCCTGTGGCAACAGATCCGGATCGCTGTAGCGGCCGGTGGCTTGTGCTTTATCCTCGAGGTGAACGAGGAACTGGGATGTCAGTTCCTGGTGCGACGGCGCACGAAAACCGATCGAATACGTAAAGCAGCAATCGACCGCGATGCCCTCGTGAGCACAGGCCGGTGGCAGATAAAGCATATCGCCCGCGGAGACAAGGCATTCACCTTCGGGTAAAAACCGCTTCAGAAGTTTCAGTGGCGCGCCTTCGACCAAAGCCATGTCGCGCTGGCCGCTGACTCTCCAGCGGCGCTGGCCCGGTCCTTGCAACAAAAAAACATCGTAAGAGTCGAAATGTGGCCCCACGCCGCCTCCTGGCGCAGCGTAACTCACCATCACATCATCGAGCCGGCTGTATGGAATGAAATCAAAATTGGATAGCAACTTGCGCGCAGCGGGTAACATGCTCTCCAGGCCTTGGACGAGCAATGTCCAATTGCGTGCCGGGAGGCGTGAGAATCGCTTGCGATGGAAGGGACCGTGCTCGACGGTCCAGCGAGTGCCATGGCGTACGACCAACCGGGATTCGCAGTCTTGGCGGGATGCGAACTCCACCAGTGCGCCGAAATCCTGGATTCCGTCAAAATGTGGAATGGCGTTGCGCACGAGCAGGGGCTTTTTTTGCCAATGTCGACGCAGAAACGCAGCAGCGGATAGGCCGCCCAAAAGCTGTTTGTTCACGTTGTTCATTGTATCGGCGTGCGCTATGCGATGCCCTATTCGCGTTTTTGAAATCGGTTAGAATCCACCCCGGATGCGATCGGAGTTGTACATGCTCAAAGTAGGTGAAGTCGCTCCCACGTTCGACCTTCCCGACGGCGATATGAATGTGGTGAGCTTGAGTGCCTATCTCGGCGTCAATAACGTGGTGCTGTATTTTTATCCCAAGGACGATACGCCGGGGTGCACGAGGGAGGCTATCGATTTCAGCGACCGGGAGGATGATTTTCTGGACCTGGATACCGTCGTGCTCGGTGTGAGCATGGACGACTGCATGAGCCATGGTGCCTTTCGCGATAAGCACGGCCTTGCCGTGAAATTGCTCGCGGACACGGAAGGCGAGGTCTGCGAAAAATACGGGGTACTTCAGGAAAAGAAAGTGGAGGGCAAAGGTGAGCGGCGCGGCATCCTGCGTTCGACATTCGTCATCGATAAGAGCGGCGCATTGCGCAACGTGCTTTATGGCGTCAATGCGCGCGGACACGCAGCCGATGTTTTAAACCTCGTAAAGGAGTTGAAGTGAGCATGCAGATCAGCAAAGACACGGTGGTGTCTCTGAACTATGAATTGAGCGATCTCAAAGGGAAGGTGATCGAAAAAACCCAGGCTCCCATCACCTATTTGCATGGTGGATACGACGGTATATTCCCCTTGGTCGAGGTAGCGCTCCAGGGCAAAAGTATCGGTGATAAATGCAACGTAACGCTGAAGCCGGACGACGCTTTTGGCGAATACGAAAAAGATATGGTCCGAACCGAGCCGAAAAGTCTTTTCCCCGAGAATATTTCTGTGGGCATGCAATTTGAAGGGGCGATTGAAGGCTCAGATGATTACACCGTCTACACCGTCACCGAGATCCAGGGTGAGAAGATCGTGGTCGACGGCAATCACCCGTTGGCCGGGCAAACGCTCGTGTTTTCCGGCATTGTTACGGGAGTTCGTCCGGCAACGCACGAAGAACTGCACCATGGCCATGTCCATGGCCCGGATGGTCACCACCACTAGGCATTAGCGCTTCAGAACAGCGTCAGGCGTCGCGCTTGCCGGAAAGAATGCGGATCATTGGTTCATAGGCGCTTTCGCGCGAGAAACGCCAGCTCGCAATTAACAGTGCGGCGCCCGTGAATCCCGCCAGCACGACAACATCAGTCGATATCGCAAAATCGGCTCCCATCCCGGACGGAATTGCGCCTAGAACGGAATGCTTCAGCAGGTCGACGCCATAAGTATAAGGATTCATCAGGGCAACTGATTTCAGCACAGCGGGAAGACGGCTTACCGGATACAGCGAACCCGATAAAAAGAATACCGGGAAGATCACGAAATTCATGATGGCCGCAAAATTGTCCAGTGTGCGGGTAAATGCTGCCACCAGCATGCCGATGCCGGCGCACGCAGCTGAAGTCATCAGTAATGCAAGCGCCAGCAAGGCGAAGCGGGTGCCCGAATCCACGTACCGCAGCATCGCGAGCAACGCCACTAGCAATACTGCCTGAAGCAAAGCAGCCAGCGCTGCGGACAGCATCTTTGCGATAACGATCCAGTAATGCGCAAAGGGCGCCATGACCAGCATGCGCATGACGCCGGATTCCTTGTCGTACACCATGGTGAGCGCCGCAAGCATGGCACCAAACAGCATCGTCATACCCAGTACGCCCGGCACCAGGAAATGCTGGTAGCTCAAACCGCCCGCTTCCTGCAAGACCGTACCAAAGCCAGCTCCAATCACAAACAGCCAGATCAGCGGACGAACCATCGCGGACACCAGTCGCGTGCGCTGGCGGAACATGCGTACTACCTCACGTTCGAGTACCGCGTAGACCGGCTTCCAGTGTGTCATCCTGCTTTGCCCTCCGCGATCCACAGGAACACATCGTTCAGATTGGGTCGTCTCCAGCGCAATGCGCGGATGTGAGTGCCATACTGGGATTGCAAGCTAGCGATCGGAGTTAGATCTTCGTCTGCGTACCGAAATTGGGCTACATTCCCGTCGCGCAGGCAAAGTCCGAGGCTCGGCGCCAGTTGCTTCGCGAGGGTTTCGAGCTCCGAACTTTCGATTTCAACGATGTAACGGCCCAACCGAGCGATCATTTCTTTCGGGGTGCCGCTACTGACCAGTTTCCCGTTTCTGATGAATGCTACTTTATCGCAAGTGTCCGCTTCCTCAAGGTAATGGGTCGTCAGCAGGACAGTCATGCCGGTCCGCGCGCGCAGATCTTCGATGAAGCGCCATATCTTGCGGCGATTCGGTAAATCAAGGCCAATCGTGGGTTCGTCCAGGAATAAAATTCTAGGATGATGAATGACGCCGCGCACGATATCGAGTGCCCGGCGCATGCCGCCTGACAGGCTTCCCACCGGCCGGTGTCGCTTGTCGGCAAGTCCGAATAATTCCAGCAGACCGGCGGAACGCTCTTCTATTATATGGACCGGCAGGTTGTAGAGCAGGCCGGCAAAGCGCAGATTCTCGCCAACCGACAGGGTTCGATCGAGCGCCGATTCCTGGAAGACGAGCCCGATTGATGCCCGTGTCTTCACCGCATCCTCCATGACATCGTGTTCGAACACGCTCGCGCTGCCGCCGCTGGGGCGAATCAGCGTGGCGAGCATGTGGATGGTTGACGTTTTTCCCGAGCCGTTGGGGCCGAGCAAGCCGAAAAACTGCCCTGCGGGAATTTGAAGATCGAGGCCGTCTACGGCGAGTACATCGCCGTAACGCTTGACAAGGCCGCGGGCGTTTACGGCCAGCGACGTAGCGGGCGCCGGGTTCATGGCCGCAAGGGACGCTAAGCCGGTGTCTTGCTCAAGGCGCGAGAATTCTTGTCGTCGCGGAAGACGATCGGTTTGACATCCACTCTTGGCGCCGTTGGTGATTGCGCCTTGTCGACAGCCTCGGTGACCACATTGTGCAGTGGAGACAAGCCGCATACCGGATCGGTATTCGTTGCATCACCGGTCAGCATGTAAGCCTGACAACGGCACCCACCGAAGTCCTTCACCTTGTCCGGACAAGACCGGCAAGGCTCCTTCATCCACGAGTCACCCCGATAGGCGTTGAATCCCGGAGACTCGTACCAGATCCAGCCTAATTCGTGATCACGCACATTTGGAAAATTCAACCCTGGAAGCATGCGCGCCTCATGGCAGGGCAGCGCAAGGCCGTCGGCAGTAACGGTCAGAAATAGTGCACCCCAGCCGTTCATGCAGGCTTTGGGGCGTTCCTCATAGTAGTCCGGAACGACGAAGAAAATGCGCATCTTGTTGCCGACTCGTTCACGGAATTTGTTAGTCACTTCTTCGGCACGTTTAAGCTGGTCGCGTGTGGGCAGCAACTGGTCACGGTTGAGCAGGGCCCAGCCATAGTATTGGGTGTTCGCGAGCTCCACGTACTCGGCATCCATCGCTTCAGCCATTTCCAGTATTTGCTGAACGTGGTCGATATTGTGGCGGTGCAAGACACAGTTCAGCACCATCGGATAGTCGTATTTCTTGACTAATTTCGCGACTTTTTGTTTGAGCTCGAAGGTCTTGGTGCTTGACAGGAAATCGTTCATTTCACGGGTCGAATCCTGGAACGACAGCTGAATATGGTCCAGCCCGCCTTCTTTGAAGGCCGCAATGCGCTTCTCATTGAGTCCAATCCCGGAAGTAATCAGATTTGAGTAATAGCCCAATTTGCGAGCCTCGGAAACCATGATCTCCAAATCATCGCGCATCAGCGGCTCGCCGCCGGAGAAACCAAGCTGCGTGGCGCCGAGTTCCCGGCCCTGGCGTAACACGCGCAACCAGTCTTCGGTTGACAACTCTGCGCCGTAGCGCGCGTAATCAACCGGGTTGTAGCAGAACACGCAGTGCAGCGGGCACTTGTAGGTTACTTCAGCCAGCAGCCAGAGCGGATTACCCGGCTTACTTGGGACGGATCCAGCCTTTTCCATAGACATGCTCCAGGAATCCGATGACGTCCCCGCGCAGGTCCGTACCGGGAAATGCGGTTTGCAAATCTTCGACAATGCCGCGCACGCTGAGTTTGCCGTCGATTCGCTTCATAATCTCACCAGAACTGCCCGGCAGCTTGACCATACCCTCCGGGTACAGCAGCACGAAACCCTGTTGGGCAGGTTCCCACTGAAAGCGAAAGTGCCGCTGCAATTCGAAGACCGTGTCTTCGGTGAATGCTGCGTCAGCCATGTGCCGCTGCGCCGATGCCATAGTTGATTTGCATGGCGTCGAGCATGCTCCACAGTACGTCAAGCTTGAACTGCAGGATGCCCAGCGCACGTTGCTGCTCGGCCCGGGTCTTGAAGTACTCGAGCGTGACTTGCAACCCGTGTTCCACGTCGCGACGAGCCTCGGACAAACGTTTACGGAAGTAGGCGTAGCCTTCCGGTTCTATCCACGGATAGTGCTGTGGCCAGCTGTCCAAGCGTTTCTGGTGAATTTCCGGCGCGAATAGCTCGGTAAGAGAAGAGCAGGCTGCCTCTTGCCACGGAGCGCGTCGAGCGAAATTGACATATGCATCGACAGCGAAGCGCACACCGGGCAACACATATTGGAGCGAAGTGACATCCTCTCGCTTCAAGCCGCATGCCTCGGCTAGTCTCAGCCAAGCCTCGATTCCGCCTTCCTGGCCCTCCATTCCATCGTGGTCGATAATGCGCATGATCCATTTGCGGCGCTCTTCACGGTCTGGCATGTTGGCCAGAATGGCGGCGTCCTTGATCGGAATGCTGATCTGATAATAGAAACGGTTGTAAACCCACCCTTGCACCTGCTCCCTGGTGCATTTGCCGCTGTTCATGGCAATGTGGAACGGATGGTAGATGTGGTAGCGCTTGCCCTTGGCACGCAATTCATTTTCGAATTCTGGCTTGGTCCACGGTAAATTGTCTGCGGCACCCATTTGAATCTCCGTCAAAGCGTTAAATCCAGGCCGTCGTATGCGACTTCGATGCCCGCCGCGGTTAGCTGCCTGCGTTCGGGCGAATCTTCGTCGAGAATGGGGTTGGTGTTATTGATATGGATTAAGATCTTGCGCGATGCTTTCAGTGGTTTGAGTACTTCTATCATGCCGCCAGTTCCCGACTGGGGCAAATGGCCGATATCGCGAGCGTGCTTCCTGGACAAACCCAGTCGAATCATTTCGTCGTCCGTCCAAAATGTGCCATCGACCATAAGAACGTCCGCCTCGCTTAAAAAAGGTTTCAGATGGGATTCGATTTCCCCGAGGCCGGGAGCATAGAACAGTACTTTTCCGGACTGGGGATCCACAATACGCATGCCAATGTTGTCTCCCGCAATTGGCTTGTCAC
The DNA here is from genome assembly GCA_035573615.1 of Burkholderiales bacterium. Taxonomy (GTDB): domain Bacteria; phylum Pseudomonadota; class Gammaproteobacteria; order Burkholderiales; family JACQAP01; genus JACQAP01. Next base: position 6,736 of record DATMZQ010000370.1, read on the forward strand.
GGTGCGGTGAATAAGGCGGCGCATTGCTTTTCGATGCGACGGCGGTGAAGGCGAGTCCCTCTGCGCCGATTATTCCGAAACTGCTGCCTTGCCTGATCGGGATTTCGTGCCAATTGACTCCGCAATAATGCTCAAGAATTTTGAAAAGCGGATTTCCGGTGCTGAGATCATCGCGAACCATGTCCGTGCAATAGATCTCCAGGGGACGCCCTTCACGCAACATCAGCAAACCAGTGGTATGGTCGATTTGCGCATCCATGAGCACGACGGACCGGATTGCCGTATCCCGGATTGACCTTGCGGGTTGCAATTCTGCAAATCCTTTGTATTGCGTCAGCAGGTCGGGTGAAGCATTGAACAAAATCCAGTTCATTCCATCGCCGCTGATTGCAATAGAAGATTGTGTTCTCGCTGTCGCGCGTAACGTTCCTTTCCGGACACCGTCGCAGTTCCGGCAATTGCAATTCCATTGCGGGAATCCGCCCCCCGCGGATGCACCCAGGACTCTTACTCGTATGGACATCGGTTCGGCCGATCGTTTGGGTGTTTTACTTTCGCCAGAAAAGACAAAAGCCCCGTAATGGGGCTTTTGTCCAAGCCCAGCGCTGATGAATTAGCGGTTGGCGATGTACATCGTCACTTCAAAGCCGAAACGCATTTCGGTGTACTCAGGCTTGCTCCACATAGTTTTCTCCAAAGAGTTAGTTAGATTGACATTGTTGCTCGAATCATTGAACCCGGACGCCGCAATGACATATCGGGAACCAGTCCAACGAGTCCAAAGCATTTTCCGGAATGTTTACCGCTATCACCCTAGAAAAATCACCAATTCGATATCATGATTTTCATTAGTTTGACGGGCAAACTTTACTTACCTCAACGGGTTGCACTAACCTTCAGCCATGTCCGATGCCATCTTCGACAGCGGCGTTTATTATTCATCGCCAACCGATTGGTACCGCGAACGCCCATTCAAAGTGGCCTTTGCAGTGTCGGTGGTCGTTCATGCCGTTCTGATTGCCTCTTTGCCTGGTCTGCGTTCCGTGCCCGTCGACTCCCCGCCGGTGTTGCAAGTCGAAATCGCGCAGACACTACCGCCCGAAATTCCCCTTACTGAACAAGCGCCGCCCGTTCCACCCAGACAGGTGGAGCCCAAGCCCGAACTCCAACTGCGGCGCCCGGAACGGCCGCGCGAGCCGCCACTACAGAGGGCATACCCTGAACGCCCGGTCGCTCCTATCGCCGATATCGTTGAAGCGCCTCGTCCCGAAGTTACTCCGGAGTTTGTGCGACCGAAAGTCGAACCGCCACCCGCGCCGGTTGAGCAAGCAAAGCCCGAACCGCAAATCGAGCCCCCGCCTGCGCCGATCGCTCGAATCGAGCTGCCGCCCCAGCCGGCCGTTGAGCGCGCAACGGACCCGGTCCCGGATTTCAAGAGCAATAAGGTTCCGGATGCCAGACCGGTGCCTCGTGAACCTCATGTCGTAGCGCCACAGACGAAGGCGCCGGACGCCAGTCGGGAACGCGCCTCCACCGACCTTTACAGACAATTGATCTCTGCGCAGATCCGCAAATATCAGGATTATCCGCCCATCGCGAAACGCCGACGGTGGGAGGGGACAACAATTGTCGAGTTGCACTTCACTGCAGAAGGCAAGGTGGGCGATATCCTCGTTTCCGAAAAGAGCGGACATGACGTTCTCGATGAAGCAGCTGTAAGGATGGTC
>DATMZQ010000371.1:0-4846 GCA_035573615.1 Burkholderiales bacterium
ACGAAATCTTTTTTTGGAACTTATGCGCGCTCTTTGCGGCTGTTATCAAAAGAGCGGCGGGCTGTCGCACTGCTCGCCGTTACTAACCTGGTGGCCGCAACGCTGTTCTTCTTCGAACCGATACTGTTTGGACGGCTGATCGACGTGCTGGCGGGTGCAGCCACGCATTCCAGCGCAGAAATCTGGCATGCCAGCCTGATGACCCTCGGCGCATGGGCGGCAGTGGGCCTCAGTGGCCTGCTCGCCAATTTCGTGCTGGCCCTGAGCGCCGACCGGCTCGCGCACCGTAAACGTCTCGCATTGACTGTAAGTTATTTCGAGCATGTGCTCGCTTTATCATTCGAGTATCACTCGGACAAGCACTCCGCACGCCTGTTGCGCATCATGCTGCGGGCCACAACATATCTGTTTGGTTTTTGGCTCGCGTTTTTTCGCGAGCACCTGGGTACGCTGATCACACTGATCGTATTGCTTCCGCTATCGATGTTACTGAATTGGCGGCTCGGCCTGCTGCTGGGACTCTTCATGGCAGCATTCACTATATTCACTGCGTTTAGCATCCGCAGGATGGAAACGGCGCAAGCCGCTGTTGAAGCGGCGGACTCCGAACTCACCGCCCGGGTCGGGGATGCTTTTGGAAACGTGCGGTTAATCCAAAGCTATGTTTTCCGTGCCGCCGAGACAATGGCGTTGGCGCAACTGACCCGGCGCATCCTCGGCGCGCAGTACCCGATTCTGGCTTATTGGGCAGGCATCAATGTGCTGACGCGCGCCGCATCGACCATCACCATAATCGGCATTTTTGCGATGGGCACCTGGCTGGTGTTCAAAGCGCAAAGCAGCGTGGGTCAGATTGTCACCTTCATGGGATTCGCTGCATTACTGATAGGACGGCTTGAGCAAGTCGGGCGTTTCATCAGCCAGATGTTCCTGGAAATGCCCAGCGTCGCCGCGTTCTTCGACGTCATGGATACGCCACCGGTAATCCGGGATCGGCCAGGGGCCATCGAGCTTCATCGTGTGCGAGGCCAAGTCCAATTCGAAAATGTCTCTTTCTGTTATGTACCCGATCGCCCGGCAATCAGTGAGATCAGTTTTGAAGCTGCACCCGGCAGCATGGTAGCGCTCGTGGGCGCCACGGGCGCCGGAAAAACGACCACTGCTTCCCTGTTGACCCGTTTGCATGATCCAGGCGTTGGCTCCATCCGCATCGATGGAATCGACATTCGCGACGTGACCGTGGATTCCTTGCGCCACAACATCGGCATTGTTTTTCAGGAAAGTGCTTTGCTGCACAGATCGATCGCGGAAAACATCAGGATCGGGCGACCAACTGCGAGCGACGAAGAAGTGCTGCAGGCAGCACGATCCGCAGAAGCTCATGAGTTCATCATGCGACAGCCGCTTGGCTACGATACGACGGTCGGGGAACGCGGCGCTTCACTCAGCGGCGGAGAGCGCCAGCGCATTGCCATCGCGCGCGCACTGCTGAAGGACCCGCCGATCCTGATTCTCGATGAGGCAACCAGCGCGCTGGATTCCATTACCGAAGCCAGCGTGCAGCGGGCACTCCAGGTCCTGATGCGTGGGCGAACCACGTTCGTCATCGCACACCGTCTTTCGACCGTCCGCAGCGCCGATTTCATTCTGGTTTTCAGTCGTGGAAAAATCGTCGAAAGGGGCACGCATCAGATACTGATAAAGCACAACGGGCCTTACGCTCAACTGGTACGCGCGCAGATGGAAGCCGGTGCCAGTCCAATCACCACGGCGCAAGGCGCACCGGGCGAATAGCCAAAAAAAAGCCCGGGAATCCCCGGGCTTTTTGCATGCCTGCTCCGACCGCTTACGCGGGGCGGATATTAGATGCCTGATCCCCCTTGGGCCCGGTGGTCTTGTCGAACGTGACCTTTTGATTTTCCTTGAGCGATTTGAAACCGTTGCCCTGGATCGCGGAGAAATGCGCGAACAAATCCTTACCGCCATCGTCCGGGGTAATGAACCCAAAACCTTTTGCGTCGTTAAACCACTTGACCGTACCTGATGCCATCTTCGTTCGTCCTTGAAAAAAATTAGTAATAAGTAATTCGCCGGGAGGCGGCAGACCAAGAGGAGAAATTAAGGAGATCTGAGGAGTACCGTTGGAACGGGCTGCGACGGACCAGCAATTCAGCGCTTGGGGGTTTCTGCGCCTTCCTTATACGCCTTTTTCCAATGTCCAGCAAAGGGCGGATTGGACCGGCAGGACGCTTGTTTTGTATGACATATACGGCACATTTTATGACCCTGGTCTGCGGCGTTTTCGTCTTACCGACACGAACAACCCCGGGAGCCGGCCACCGCAAAAAACGAATCCTGCGTACTATTGGAGACCTTCAACCTTCTAACCACACCAATGCCAGCCGCTTGCCGCCATCTCAATCAAATTCGTGACGTACAGCCCTCCGCCAATGGTTGCGAGGATTGCCTGAAAATTGGCGATACATGGGTTCACCTGCGCATCTGCCTCGAATGCGGTCACGTGGGTTGTTGCGATTCATCCAAGAACAAACACGCGACCAGACATTTCCAGAAGACGGATCATCCGATCATCCAGTCTTTTGAACCCGGAGAATCGTGGCGCTGGTGCTATGTGGACCAGGTCTTCATGGAATAGCGCGGTGAACTTGCTTGGTCACGGTTTGAGCGACGCGGTATACGCCGCGATCGACACCATATCTTCCTGGCTCAGTCCACTGACGACAGACTTCATCAACGCCGTCCATTGCCCGTCACGCGTGCCGTGCTTGATATCGTACAACTGGCGAACGATATAGCTTGGCGAGCGCCCGGCAAGTCCGGGCACCGGGCCAAGACCTTTCAAATCCGCGCCGTGGCAAATGGCGCACGGCGTGGTCTTGCCATTTCCGCTTGCCGTCAAGGCTTCACCTCTCTGCAGACTGCCGACTGGCACGTAAGCAATGAAGCCCGATGCAGAGTCGCGCAATTCCGTGCGCTCCAGGTCTTCCGGCATTTCGATGATGCGCTGTCCGATAGGCTCCATGGCGCCACTACCGTCGGCGATCAACATCCAGCCGCCAACTTTGGTTTTGGGCACCGTGTCAGTCTCAACGACCCGGATCCAGGGCACCGGTTTCAGTCCGGCAAAATATGCAGCGGCAATTTTTGCGTCTTCATCGCTGACGGCTTTCGCCACGGCAACCATCAAATTGACCGGCAGGCTCGCCGGCTCTGAACTTCTCCTCGCACCGCTGCGAAAATCAGCCACTTGCTGGGCAATATATTCCGCGGACAACCCGGCAAGGCTTGAATTTTCCGGTCGGCCGAGCCCGTTCGGCAGGTGACAGAAACCACAAGGGAACTGGCCCGGCTTGCTACCGCGTCCAACGACATCCGGCATAGCCGGGTGCGAACTGGGGTGCCAATCCGGCGGACTGAACAGATCCCGTATCTGCGTCATCGTATAAGCCGCGTTACTATTTGGCACCCGCTTGAGTGAACCGTCGTCGGGCGCCGGCTTGAGTCCCGGTGGGTTGACCGGATAAGCCCAAACGGGTAGCGCATCGTCCGGATTGGCTCGGACCGCGTGACCGACCAGCAGCAAAGCGAATGCGGAAACGAACAGCAAAGTGCCCTTCATGGCTCCCTCCAATTATTTTTATGACCTTCTGCCTTCGATGCATTATAAGCACACCCGTGCAAGCGCGAGAGGCGACACAAATTAACGCCATGACCAGGCGCCGCGTCTAGTCGTTACCGGCCTTGCCGATCAGGCGGGTAGCGAATCCGACTTTTGGTCTATTACCCCGCATGCGCATTAAATTGTTATCTTGTAAACCCGTTATGGCACGCTGTTACGCGAAGCCACTCGCCAACTAAAGATTTCCGGAGGATTCATGCGCTACCGACTATTGGGCCGTACCGGCCTTCTGGTTTCAGAAATTTGCCTCGGCACCATGACGTATGGCGGAAAAGGACGCTGGCAGCCGATCGGACAACTTGCCCTTGGCGACGTCGAAGGCCAGATCAAAACCGCTGTCGAGGCCGGCATGAATTTCATCGATACCGCGGACGTGTATTCGGAAGGAGACTCGGAAAGTCTCGTGGGCCAGGCGTTGAAGAACCTGAAGCTGCCACGCGAAGAGCTCGTTATCGCGACCAAAGTGCGTATCCGCATGGGACCGGGGCCAAACCAGGTCGGATTGTCGCGCGGACATATCATGGACGGAGTCAATGCGAGTCTGCGGCGGCTGCAGCTGGATCATATCGATCTCTATCAGATTCACGGTCAGGATGTGGCCACGCCGATGGAGGAAACACTGCGGGCCCTTGAAGACCTGATCCGTTCAGGCAAGGTTCGCTATATCGGGTTGAGCAATCATGCTGCCTGGCAAATAATGAAAGCGGTTTCCATTTCGCAGCATCGCGGCTGGAATCGTTTCGAAAGCGTGCAAGCGTATTACTCGCTTGCCGGTCGGGATCTCGAACGCGAAATCGTGCCGCTGGCGCTGGATCAGGGCCTGGGCATTCTGGTATGGAGTCCGTTGGCGGGAGGCCTGCTGTCTGGGAAATTCGCCGAAAACGACAAGGGACCTCAAGGCGCAAGACGCACCAATTTCGATTTTCCGCCAATCGACAGGCCTCGCGCGTTTCGTTGCGTTGAGGCGATGCGCCCGATTGCGCAGACTCATGGCGTCTCCGTTGCACGTATCGCGCTGGCTTGGTTGCTGCATCAGCCGGCGGTAGCAAGCGTGATCGTTGGAGCAAAGACCAGGGAACAGCTCGCAGACAACATTGCGGCTACCGACGTGCGCCTGTCCGAAGCAGAGTTGAAATCCCTCGACGA